>NZ_JAYFEQ010000688.1:0-203 GCF_055795085.1 Phormidium sp. CCY1219
GGTTTGATTATAGTTTTGAAACCTAACGGATTGCCATGCGTGTCCTTTCCGGTCTTATATTTTCCGACTTGATATTGTCGGATGTTAAATCCCAGGAAGTCGAACCCAGGGTTGTCTCCCTCTAATGTGTGGGTGATGTGGGTTTTGGTATCCTTAAGTTCCAACCCTATTCCTTTTAGCCATTCCTGGATGTGGTCGCGACA
>NZ_JAYFEQ010000689.1:0-217 GCF_055795085.1 Phormidium sp. CCY1219
CATTTAGGTGGGCAATTAACTCAATTAACTCGTTCCCTGGCTCCGCCTGGGAACGCCCCACCCGAGGCTCCGCCTCCCCTCCAATCCCGCTACGATTTAGGCGGGCGATTGAAATCGCGCCTATGCAAGCTTGCGTCCGCCTACGCGGACTGGTTTTTGTTACCATTTAGGTGGGCAATTAACTCAATTAACTCGTTCCCTGGCTCCGCCTGGGAAC
>NZ_JAYFEQ010000690.1:0-264 GCF_055795085.1 Phormidium sp. CCY1219
AACTCGTTCCCTGGCTCCGCCTGGGAACGCCCCACCCGAGGCTCCGCCTCCTCCTAAATAACTGTGAAAAATAATTTTAACTCGTTCCCTGGCTCCGCCTGGGAACGCCCCACCCGAGGCTCCGCCTCCCCTCCAATCCAGATTTAGGCGGGCGATTGAAATCGCGCCTATGCAAGCTTGCGTCCGTCTACGCGGACTGGTTTTTGTTACCATTTAGGTGGGCAATTAACTCAATTAACTCGTTCCCTGGCTCCGCCTGGGAAC
>NZ_JAYFEQ010000691.1:0-227 GCF_055795085.1 Phormidium sp. CCY1219
GCTTTTCCTGGTAGCTTAGCAGCTAAGGATTTGATGCTTTCTTCCATGCCGTGAAGGGCAATATTTGCCAGTAGGGGACTGATTACCCCTCCTTGCGGTGTTCCCTCATCTGTTGTGAATAGCTGTCCGGTATCGATTACCCCTGCTTTTAGCCATGCCTTGATTTGTCGTCGGATTGCCGGGAAGACATCAAGTTTGTTGAGAAGTTTTTCATGGTCAATTCGGTC
>NZ_JAYFEQ010000692.1:0-7282 GCF_055795085.1 Phormidium sp. CCY1219
GGGGAGAACTCCTCCCTACGCATAAATGACGAGGGTTTCCGTTCTCCCCCTTACCAACCCTAATTTCTGATGACAATGTTTGAAATTCCCGGATACACCTTGACCCAAGAAATTCAAGTAGGGGGTCAGACCGCAATTTGTCGGGGCTATAGAAAATGCGATCGCCGCCCAGTTATCGTCAAGCTGATAACCAGCGATTACCCAGATTTACAGCAAATTTATAATTTAGAGAGAGAATATGAAATCACCCAACGAATAGAAAGTCCTGGGGTGGTAAAAGTTTGGGAAAAAGTGGCCGATCGCCGAGGCATTCCCAGCCTGATTTTTGAGGATTTTGGCGGAATTTCCCTGAAAGGCTTTTTAAGCGATCGCCCCCTTCCCCTAGGAGAGTTTTTGCAGATAGGGATTCAAATCGCTCAGACCTTGGGCGAGTTGCACCACCATCAGATTATTCATAAAGATATCAAGCCATCGAATATTATCATACATCCGGAAACTCGTCAAGTCAAAATTACGGATTTTAGCATTGCGATCGCTCTGAGCAAAGAAACCGTTCGCGTCAGCAATCCCAACACCGTGCAAGGAACCTTGGCCTATATTTCCCCGGAACAAACCGGGCGGATGAATCGCGCCCTGGATTATCGCACCGACTTATATTCCACCGGGGTCAGCTTTTATGAAATGCTCCTGGGGCAACTTCCATTTACCGCTACCGATCCGATAAGCTGGATTCACTGTCACATTGCGAAACAACCCCAATCCCCCCGGGAACTGAATCCCCAAATCCCCGCACCCCTATCCGATATCGTCCTCAAATTACTCGCTAAAACTCCGGAAGCGCGCTATCAAAGCGCCTGGGGACTGAAAGCGGATTTAGAAACCTGCTGGAAACAGCTCCAAAGTGCGGACACGATCGCCCCGTTTGTTCTCGGGCAATATGACAGTTACGATCGCTTTGAGATTCCGCAAAAGCTCTATGGGCGCGATCGGCAAATTGCGATTCTCACAACCGCCTTCCATCGCATCCGGGAAGGTACCCCGCACCTGGTACAAGTCGCCGGTTATTCCGGAATTGGCAAATCTGCGTTAGTCGCCGAACTCCATAAACCGATTGTGGAAGCGCGGGGATATTTCATTCAGGGAAAATACGACCCCTACAAACGCAATATTCCTTATTTTGCCTTCGCTAAAGCCTTTCAAGAATTGATTCGACAGCTTTTAACCGAAAGTGAAGAACTCATCCAAGTTTGGCAGAAAAAGATTTTATCGCAAATTGGCATGAATGGGGCGGCAATAATCGAGGTAATTCCAGACCTAGAACTGCTCATTGGAGAACAGCCACCCCTGCCCAAATTGCCCGCCAAGGAAGCACAACAGCGGTTTCATTTGGTCTTTGAAGCATTCCTAAGCGTATTTGCCCAACCCGAACATCCGTTAGTGATTTTTCTCGACGATTTGCAATGGGCAGATTCCGCTTCCTTGACCTTGATTCAGATATTGATGAACCAACGCGATCGCCGGGATTTGTTGCTGATTGGAGCCTATCGCGACAATGAAGTATCGGCGACCCATCCATTGGCGATCGCCTTGCAGAAAATTGACCCCACGCGCCTCACCCGAATTCAACTGCAACCCTTAGGGGTAGAAGACATCGCCACCCTGCTTGGCGACACCCTGAATTGCACTCCAGAATCGGCGCAATCCCTAGCTACCATTCTAGCACAAAAAACCCAGGGAAATCCCTTCTTTTTAACTCAGCTTTTGCACTCCCTTTACGAGGAAAACTTGTTGACCCGCACCTCCCCCACGCGCCCGGGGGAAACCGCCCAGTGGACCTGGGATATGCAGCAGATTCAAAACCAGGTACTCCGGGAGAATGCGATCGATTTAACCCTGGGCAATATTGAAAAGCTCTCCCCACAGACCCAAACCCTGCTAAAATTAGCCGCTTGTATTGGCACGCAATTCGACTTAGACCTGCTGGCGCGGGCGAATGAGCAACCCTTAAGTGCCACTATCGCTCAACTAGAGTTAGGGATTCAGTCCGGATTAATTCTCCCTCTAAGCAATGGGTATAATCTGCCAGTTTCCGCTCTTTTGAATCCCGAAGGCCAAACCGATTATAATGCGATATTTTCCCAGGATAACTGGAAAGAATTTGCCGTAAATATGGGCTACCAGTTCGTACACGATCGCGTCCATCAAGCACTGTACGACTTACTTTATTCCCGGGATAAAACCGAGCTTCACTGGAAAATCGGCCAATTATTACGGGAAGGAACACCCCCGGAAGAACGGGACGAAAAAATATTCGAGATTGTCAATCACCTGAATCTCGGCGTCGGGTTAATTACCGAGCGATCGCAACTAGAAGAACTGGCAAAACTGAATTTAATCGCCGGACAAAAAGCCAAAGCCACTAGCGCCTATGAGTCGGCTGTGGATTACTTAACCTCTGGGTTAAACCTACTCCCGGAAAATAGCTGGGAAACTCACTATGACTTAACCCTATCTCTGGCAATCGAAACCGTAGAATCCCGCTACCTCACCACCAATTTTGAGGCGGCGCAACCCCTAGCCGAAGAAGTGTTAAACCGGGCAAAAACTATCCTCGAACAAGTCACCGTTTATGAAATAAAAATTCAGCACTTTATTTCGCAAAACAAATTGGACTCCGCAATTGATACGGGTCTGCAAGTGCTTTCTATCTTGGGAATTTCTCTGCCCAAAACTCCCTCCCGCCTGCAAGGATGGATGTTGAAATTACAAACCCAATTTCGCATGAGTAATCGCGCCCTTGAAGACCTGAAAGCGCGCCCCACCATGACCGACCCCCATCAATTAGCGGCGATGCGGATTTTAATGCAAATTTGCGCGCCCGCATATAACGTCAATCCCGCTTTATTGCCGATTTTGGTACTCACAATGGTCAATCTGGCCATGCAATATGGGAACTCTCCTTTTGCGGCTTATGCCTATGGCATTTATGGATTAATCTTATCGGGAAATGAGAAAAATGTAGAGGCGGGATATGCTTTTGGCGAACTGTCCCTCACCCTGTTAAAGCGCTTCAATGCCAGAGAATTGGAATGTCGCGTGTTGAAGATGTTTAACTCCCACGTGCGCTTCTGGAAAGAGCATCTGCGCGCCACGATTCCCGATTTGCTGGAAACCGTGCGCGTGGGGTTGGAAACTGGAGAGTTAGAATATGGCGGATATGGCGCTGCGGAATATTGCATTCATCTGTTTTTTGTGGGCGAAAACTTGTCCGAGTTGGCGACAACGTTTGAAGAATACAGCGAGCTAATTGCTAAAATTAAGCAGGATTTTAGTTTGGACTATATTAATATTTGGAGACAGGCGGTTTTACAGTTGCGCGATCGCCCTGGGGAAGTCACCGCGTTGGTGGGCGAGTGCTTCGACGAAGGGGAAATGCTCCCGAGGTTTAAGCGCAACAATCTGGGACTGTTTCTCTTTTGCGTCTATCTGGCAAAAACCATTGTCTGTTATTTATACGGCGAGTTTGAAGCGGCGCTGGAGAATGCAAAACAAGCGGAACAGTATAAAGATCGGGGTCGCGGGTTGATGAAATTTCCCCTGCATCACGTTTATTATTCCTTGGCATTGTTGGCGCAGTATCCGCAACTCTCAAAAGCGCAACGGCATCAGGCGATCGCCAAGGTGACGGAAAATCAGAAAAAACTGAAAAAATGGGCTGATTCTGCGCCGGAAAACTTTGTGCATCAGTATGAATTGGTGAAAGCGGAAAAAGCGCGAGTGTTGAACCAACCGCTGCGGGCGATCGCCGCTTACGAAAACGCGATAAAACAAGCTCGAGAAACGGGATACTTGCGCGAAGAAGCGATCGCCAATCAACGCGCCGCCGAATTTTATCTCGCCCGGGGAACGGAAACCGTGGGATATACCTACTTGAAAGAAGCGCATTATGCCTATCGGCGCTGGGGGGCGACAGGCATTATTGAAGCGTTAAAATCTCGCTATCCGCAGGTATTGTCTCGTCAGCGCACTACCGATAACCAACCGGAATTGATGAGTACCAAAACTTCCTCTAGCGGTGCGATGGATTCTCTGGATTTATCTGCCGTTTTGAAAGCTTCACAAGCAATTGGCAGCGAAATTGTTTTAAATCAATTGCTCGAAACGTTAATTGCCATTGCAATGGAAAATGCCGGGGCGACAAAAAGTTGTTTGATTTTAGCAGAAGCGGGAACGTTATTTGTGGAAGCTACCGGAACCGTAGAACCGGCAGAAATTCGGGTGGGCGATCGCACCCGGGTAGATGCGGTGGAACATTTACCCCGTTCCCTCATTCAATACGTGGCGCGCACTCAGGAAAATGTGGTGTTAGATCGGGCGGCGAAAGAGGGATTATTTACCAACGACCCTTATTTGCAAACCTATAATATTCCCTCGGTTTTATGTATGCCAATTGTGGCCAAAGGGAAAGCGATCGGGATTCTTTATTTGGAAAATAATCTCGCCCCCGGAGCGTTTACCCCAGACCGGGTTGAAGTGTTAAAATTGCTGTCTGCACAAGCGGCGATTTCTTTAGAAAATGCCCGGTTGTATGGGAATTTATCCGCCAGCGAACGACGCCTGCGCCGCCAAAGTCGCGCGCTTTTAAAGCTGGCTAAACGCAACAATCAAAACATGGATTTTGGATTGGTAATGAAGGAAATTACCGAAGCAGGAGCGAATACCCTGGAAGTAGAGCGAGTTGGCGTGTGGTTATACGCACAAGAGCGATCGCGACTCGAATGTATCGATGGTTACGAACGCACTCCCCATCGTCACACATCGGGGATGGAATTGCTGGCGCGGGATTATCCGGTGTATTTTCGCGTCCTATCCTCGGAACGGATTCTGGCCAGTGAAAATGCACGCCAGGATCCGAGAACCTTAGAGTTTCTCGACGGTTATCTGATGCCATTTGGGATTACCTCGATGTTAGAAGCACCGATTCGCCTCGGGGGACAGATGGTGGGGGTATTGTGCCACGAACATACGGGAGAACCGCGCCAATGGGCGATCGAAGAACAGAACTTTGCCGGATCCTTGGCGGATTTAGTCGCCCTGGCGATCGAACGCGATCGCCGTGCGAAAGCAGAACAAGAGCGCGATCGCTTTTTTAGCGTCTCTTTGGATTTGCTCTGCGTCCTCGGATTTGATGGCTATTTCCAGCAATTAAATCCCGCCTGGGAAAAAACCCTTTCCTTCTCCATCGAAGAACTGAAGAAAACCCCTTTTCTGGATTTGCTGCATCCCGAAGACGTGCAACCCACCCTCGATGTAGTCGGGGATTTGAAATCCGGCAAAAATCTGATTTCTTTTGCCAATCGCTATCGCTGTGCCAATGGTTCTTATCGCTGGTTGTTGTGGAATGCCACCGCCTTTCCCGAACAGCAGTTAATTTATGCTGGGGCACATGATATCACCGAACTCAAACAGGCAGAAGAGGCTCTGCAAAAAGCCAATGAAGAATTAGAAATGCGCGTGGAAGAACGCACGGTGGAACTAAAAAATGCGATAGATTCCTTACGCGATACCAACGCTCAGTTGCACGACGAAATCGCAGTCCGCAAGCGCACTGAAGAGGCATTGCGACGCTCTAAAGCGCAACTGCAACAACAAACTAAAGAACTGCAAACCGCTTTGGAAAAACTGCAACTCACCCAAATGCAATTGGTACAAAATGAAAAAATGGCCAGTCTGGGTCAGCTTGTGGCCGGAATTGCCCATGAAATCAATAACCCGGTGAGCTTTATTTATAGCAATATCGAACCGACTCGTCAATATATTGAGGATTTGCTGCATCTGTTGGCGCTTTACCAAGAAGAGTATTCCCCGCCTTCTACCACAATTCAAGACGAGGAAATGGCTATCGAACTGGAGTTTTTAAAAGAGGATTTGCCCAAACTCCTGCAATCGATGAAAACTGGTGCCGATCGCATCCGCAAAATTGTCGTCTCCTTGCGAAACTTTTCCCGTCTGGATGAAGCGGAAAAAAAATGGATCGATATCCGCCAAGGCATCGAAAGTACCCTGCTGATTTTGCAACACCGCCTCAACGGCATTGATGTGATTAAAGACTTCGCCGATATCCCACAAATTGAGTGCTATTCCGCACAACTCAATCAGGTGTTTATGAATATCCTCAGTAATGCGATCGATGCCGTTGCGTCCTCGGGGGTGAGTCATTCGTCATTAGTCACTGGTCATTCGTCATCGGTAATAAATTCAAATGACAAAGGACAAATCACTAATGACCAACCCCAAAAAACCATCCGAATTCGCACCGAGACTTTGGAGGAGGCGATCGCGATTTATATTGCTGATAATGGTCCGGGAATTCCCGAGGAGATTAAACCGCGCATATTCGACCCATTTTTTACCACGAAAGCGGTGGGAAAAGGCACCGGTTTGGGATTGTCTGTGAGCTATCAAATTGTGGTGGAAAAACATGGGGGAGATTTGCAGTGCAGTTCTCAACCCGATCGCGGATCTGAGTTTATCATTCGTCTGCCCCTACAGATAAAAAAATAATCCCCAATCTAAATGTAGGGTGAGCAATGCTCACCCTACGGGAATGTCACCAATTCCTGACAATTGGCAGGTTAAGATTGCATTTCTCGCGTGGTTCCGATCGCACCGATTTTGTGGCGGAAAGTCAATTCGCCACCAAACCAACCGGTGACGCCCAGCAAGACACCGACGATCGCCGAAAGGGCTAGACCCCAGGGTACAATCGATAGTTCTGGATTGCCCATACGCAGCAGCCAATTAATCAACGTTAGCACCAGGGCCACAATATTGCCTGCCATATGCAGCCAACCCGCACTGCGATCGCGCACTCGTTTGATATTAAAAAAGTCAAACATCCCGGTAATTCCAGCGAGAATTCCCGAAACAAACCCCACGCCAATCAACCACATTGAGGCTTTTGCCCAGAAAAAGTCGGTGGTTATCCAATAGGCGACATCGCTACCCAATGCGCCGACTAAAAAAGCAATGGGTAAAGTAACGATAACCGGATGGATCGGATGACCGGCGATCGCCAGGGTACTGGGAATACCGCTATCGCGATAGTCGCCATCGTTGCTTTCGATCGCCGGTGGGATGTTCGGATAGGGAGAATTCGTTCTTTCCGTTGTTTCCATAACTGATTCCTGTCAAAACAGCTTCTTTTGTTCCAGAGTGCCAAAAGCACTCACATGCAAACATTTTGCTGCTTTACTTGTAATTCCTTTCCCCGAGAATCCGT
>NZ_JAYFEQ010000693.1:0-15752 GCF_055795085.1 Phormidium sp. CCY1219
GGGGGAGAACTCCTCCCTACGCATAAATGACGAGGGTTTCCGTTCTCCCCCTTACCAACCCTAATTTCTGATGACAAATGACCAACAACCCAGTGCAATTTTAGGATTCGATCCCGGACGAATGAAATGCGGGATGGCGGTGATGGGGCAGGATGGGGGGCTATTGTGGCATGAAGTGGTGCCCTCGGAGAAGGCGATCGCGACCATTGAATCCCTGCGCGAGGAGTATGCGATCGCGGTGCTGGTGATGGGAGACCAAACCACCTCCCGGAAATGGGAAAATCACATTAATGAAGGTTTGTCAAGTGCTTTACCGATTATCCGGGTGGACGAACGCTACACCAGCTTGCAGGCGCGCGATCGCTACTGGGAAATGTACCCCCCGAAAGGTCTATCGCGCCTCATCCCCCAAGGAATGCGACAACCGCCTCGCCCGATTGATGACATTGTGGCCATTCTGTTAATCGAACGCTATTTAGGGAAAGGTTTTTAACAGATAAGCAGGTAAGAAAGGGTGCCGATTAGGCATACCCACTGAAGTATGGAACGAGTTTTTGCGCGGGAGGCGATAGAGAGGCGATTAATCGCCTCTCTATGGGGCGGGTTGACCACCATTAACGGGTAACGAGCAATCTAAGACAAATCTTCCCATACTTCTCGCGTCAGTTGACGCAACGGCGGTAAGTCCCTAACCGTCTCCTCAAAGGCTTGATTTTCTGCAAAAATATCTCGCAAACTGAGAAGATGAATTTTATATCGATCTACATCCGGAAACTCCAACAGCCGATTTCTAAATCCAGCTAAAGGCCGGTTGGATCCGGTATAGCCAACTCCAGCGAGCATCAAGCCAATATCTGCTTTAAATCGTACCAGCTTAGCGTAAAAACTATCAGCGTATTCCGCTCTCAGATTGCGGCTGTTTAACTTAGATTGAAAGTAGATGTTTAAGTCATTCCAGCGACCAGATCCATCAATTCCACCATCTGCACCTGGAGAACCGGGAATCAGTCCCAAACCAAACGCAAAACGACGCCCCAACTCTTGTTTAGTGGCTGTATCGGCAGCCACAATCCCTTTAATTAAAGCGTTAATTGCTCTGTCTCTACTCATCTGTCTGGTTCTGACTTTCTCCACTCTGACTATTGGGGATATCTTCCACCAGTTGTTTGTGGAGTAAATAAACTCCCGCAGTCACACAATCGCTCAGGTTTTCATTATTAATCGTTGAAAACAACCCCTCGATAGTTCTCAGATGCGTGATGGATAATTCAATCCAGTAGGGTTTGGGTGTTTCTTTTGGCGATTTGCCTAAATTATTGTCGTTTTTTTTGACATCTGCTATTATGTCTTGCACGGTTTTTTTAGTCTTTTGAACATAAAAAGCCAAATAACTAATTGCTAAATCACTCAAGTCTTCACGACTTAAATTTAAGACATTGCCAAGTTTAGAGATTTGTGTTTGAGCAGGTTGAGACAGTTGGATATTGTACCTCGAACGAAAAGCCGAATCATCAATGGACGATCGCTTTATAGATTAGCGCGAATAGTGAAAGAATAATCCCCCCCCGGTTCGAGTTGGTAATCCCATTTTTCCAAGAAACGACCGAGGGGTTCTTGAATTAAAGCGCGTCCCTGCGAGGGGGAGATGGCCAAATTTCCGCCTCGGAAATTCCAGCGAAAATTCCAGAGAAAATCGCCGGCACTGACTTCTCCTTCTAGGGTGCCTCGTTGCCAAGATTGTTGAGTCACGCGGACATGGGCGGTGGTTTTCGGTAGACGTTTCGCACTCACGAGTTCGTTTCGACGACACTGCGACCATTGTAGAGACTCATGGCTTTTTGAAAGCCTTCTTTGAGGCTGAGTTCTACAGCATCGCGCACCAGATAGAGAACCTCGGAGATAATGGGTTTCTCGTCGGGCGCGAATTTACCCAATACGTGGGAGACGGAATTGGCATCGGGTTTGCGATCGCCGGGTTTGCCAATCCCGATGCGTAACCGGGGAAAGTCTTGGGTGCCGAGATGGGCGATCGCGGACTTCATGCCGTTATGCCCTCCAGCGGATCCCGACAGGCGCAACCGCAGCCGCCCCACAGGCAGATCCATATCATCGTAAATTATCAGCACCGATTGCGGTGGCAATTTATACCAATCGGTGACGGCGCGAATCGCTTGTCCGGAACGATTCATATAGGTCAAGGGTTTCAGCAGTCGGATTTTTTGCCGTTTTGGGTCGAATCCTTCGCCGAATACCCCTTGAAAGCGGCGATTATCTGACAGAGAAATCTGCCAAGAATTCGAGAGCATCTCCACGGCGTCAAAACCAATATTATGCCGGGTTCGCTCGTATTTTGGTTCTGGATTTCCCAAGCCGACGATGAGCTGGGGAATGACCAAGGCGGGGGTTTCGCTGGATGTCATGGTGGGGGAGTTGAACTGTTTGGGTAAAAGCCAATCAAGTTTACACTACTGCCCAATTTCCGCCAATGACAACGCCACCGTCAAGCCGCGACCCTTGGGATGGATGGTGAAATTTCCGCCAGGGTCAACCCGAACCTGGTTTCTCGCCGCGAGCACATCCAGGGTCTAGCTTTGGTTGCTGGAAGTGGGGGTGTCTTCCTGAGAAGGAGCGCTTGCCACTTTCTCAGACGGTGGGGGTGAGTCGGATTTGGACGCTTCAAGCTGCTGGGACTCGCGCTTAAATTCGGATTCAAATTCTTTGCTGGCTTCCTGGAAGGAGCGAATCGCTTTGCCCATGCTGCGACCGACTTCTGGCAACTTTTTCGGCCCAAAGATTAATAAGGCAATGACCAAAATCACGATGATTTCTGGCAAACCCAAGCCAAAGATATTCACGCGCCAACCTCCTGCGAGTTCATAGTTATCAGTATAGAAAAAAAATCCCGGTCTAGCCGGGACTGGGCGGGTGTCTACGCACCCGCGCCACTAAAGCCTGGATTTTACTTAGCCGCCGATCGCGGTCCAATCCACGTTCACGCCCTCAATCAGCAGGGAGGAGTTGTAAATTTGCAGGATAATCACCAAAAACAGGAAAAATAGCAGTATGAAAACGCCCATCAGGGGGGTGGTTCCCCAACCGGGAGCCACTTTACCATACTCGGCATTGAGCGGTCTGAGCAGATTTCCGAGCTTCGTCTGTTGTGCCATGCGTCACCTCTTCTCTGGACGAAAAAATTAATGTTTTGTAATATTCTATAAGAATAGCACTCATAATTTACATCGAATCATGGAAAATCTCGAACCGGCTTTAGTTCTTAGTATTGGCATCGTCGCCATCCTGCTGGCGATCGTCGCTTTTTCCATCTACACCTCTTTCGGTCCGCCCTCTCGGGAGTTGGTCGATCCGTTCGACGAACACGAGGATTAAATCCCTCTCCTAGGTGTTCCTCTAGGCGTCCCTCGGGGCGCTGGTGCCTCCACCCATCTGGTTCTCAGTGTTTGTCACAATTTTTAATACTTTGCGACGACTCTGAGACCGAGGTGCAACGGAAATTTTTTCGGATTTTTGCTTGACATTATGTCAAAACTATGCTATGCAAAATCTTTCTGCGGTGGTTGCCCTGGTTCCGCCTTCCGGTAGAGAGGCGATCGCTCGCGTCTCTACCGTGCAAAATAATTGGCACCCTTGCTTAGCCCTAAGTTTGATAAAGTTTCTGGTGTTTGTAGCGCAAATAGCGGATTAATTTGCGTTGGTTTTCCGGAATTTGGCACCGACTAACCATCGATTTTGCCCTAACGCGATACTCGAATAACACTTGGGGAATGTGGTAAAATTTCCACCCCTTTTCTACAGCACTCAGCCACAAATCCCAATCTTCAAATCCTAATTTATCCGGAATATTGCCATCGTAACCGCCGCAGTCGCGCCACACTTGTTTGCGAAAAACGGCACAAGCATCGATATAATTTCCCTGCAATAATCGCTGTCTATCGAAATCTGGGACTCGCCAAATTCCCTGACGTTCTCCAAAGTATTGGGCGTCGCCATAGACGATTCCAATTTCGGGGCAGTTATGCAAAATTTCGATTCCTTTGGTAATATATTCGGGGCGGATTTTATTATCGGCATCTAGGGGTAAAATGTACTCGCCCTTAGCTGCTTCGATGCCCCGATTGCGGGCGATCGCTAATCCTTGATTGGGTTGATGGAGAATCCAATATCCCTGGGTTTGCAGATAATAGAGGACCTCGAGGGTGAGGGGTTCTGTGGAACCGTCATTGACGATCGCCATTTCGATGCCCGGATCGAGACATTCTTCCACACTGGCGATCGCCTCTAGCAGATATTCCCCTTGATTGTAACAAGGGATGACGACCGATAAGTGAATTTCACTTAAGTCACCTAACATAAGCCATTTTCGGAAGCCATTTCACCGCTTTTCTGGTTTTCCGAGAAAGGGAGAGGGCGGATAATGCGATTAAACCGAACCAGAAGCATTGCCTTTTTCAACTCTAAACCGCCACAGGTGTAAATTCCAATATTGCACCACGGCTTTCACCCATACCTCGGGTATCATAAACAGTGTACTCTAAAACTTCCCCTTGCCGTGGCAGATGCACAGTCCAAACCCCCGCCCCTATCCATCGCCGCCCTGTATGCTGCAGCGGTAGCCCTCGATCGCGCAGGAGATTGGCAAGGGGCGCAACAAAAATATCGCCAGCTTTTACACTGCGATCGCCATCATGCCGATGGGTTGCAAAATCTGGCGATGATATACTATCGCCAAGGGCAATTTGACGATGCCTTAGCACTACTAGAAGAGTGCATAGCCATTCACCCGGCTACCGCTACCGCCCATTATCGCTTGGGATTGATATGGGCAAAAGTGGGCTATTTAGATAAGGCGATCGCGGCATTCAAACGGGCAATTTCTCTCGATCCCCAGTTCCTGCGCGCCTATCATCAATTGGGCAAAACTTGGATGGAATTGGGCAATTTTGCCTTAGCGCAGAAGGCATTTCGAGATGCAATTGCGCGCGAGTGCAATCAGTTTATCAGCTATCTGTATTTAGGCAATTGTTTGCTTGCCGATCGCCGATTTGAGGAGGCGATCGCTACTTATGAAACCGCATTGCAACTCAAACCGCGCGATCCGCAGGTTATCCAGCAAATCGGCATCGCCCTGACGGCTCAAAATCGGTGCGAGTCAGCCGAATTATATTTCGGCTATGCCGCGTATCGCCAGCAAAATTACGATGCCGCGATCGCCCATTACCGCCAATTCCTCACTCATAAAATCGGCGATATTCCCCTTTATCTCGCCTTGGCAGATTGCTATCAATGCCGCGATCGCACCCTAGAGGCGATCGAAATTTACCGCGAAGCCCTCCGCCATTATCCCACCGCCCTGGAACTATATCTCTCTCTCATGCTGGCATTACAGAATGTGGGAAAAGTAGAAGCCGCAAGAGTTGTAGCAGAAGAGGGGTTACAGTGGTTGCCCGAGAATCGGATATTGCAATTAGAAAAACTGCGCCTGTTGCCGATTTTATACGATACGCCAGAACAAGTAGACTTGTATCGCGCCCGATTTGCGCGAGAACTCGATACCTTTCTCGCCGAGGTTTCCCTGGAGACAGTAGAGGCGAAACAGCAGGCATTGCGCGCCATTGGCACGAATACCAATTTTTACCTTCAGTATCAGGGCAAAAACGATTTAAGGTTACAACAACACTACGGGGAATTCGTGCATCGGGTGATGGGTGCGAATTATCCGCAGTGGGTGGAACCCTTGCCCATGCCCGAGTTAACCGGGGAGGGGAAAATCAAAATTGGCTATTTGTCGGCATGTTTTCAGTGGCACACGGTGGGGATGGTATTTTGGGGATGGTTGCAGCAGTGCGATCGCGCTTCATTTGAGATTTATGGGTACGATATCGCTACCCAGTCGGATGGGTTGACGCAACAGTTTCGCCAACAGTGCGATCGCTTTTACTCGATTCCGAACGATCTCGAAGCCCTTGCCGATCGCATTCGGGGGGATGAATTGCATATTTTGGTGTTTCTGGAAATTGGCATGTATGCGCCGATGACGCAACTTGCCGGGTTAAGATTGGCACCGATTCAATGTGCTGCTTGGGGACATCCGATAACTTCCGGTTTGCCTACGGTAGATTATTTTATCTCTAGTAACTTGATGGAACCGGAAAATGCCGCACAACACTACAGCGAAACCTTGGTTCGCTTGCCGAATATCGGCATTTGCTATAGCAAACCGACGATTCCGGAAGCGCGCCACACCCGGGCGGATTTCGGATTGCGTCAGGATGCGGTGGTTTATTTGTGCTGTCAGTCGGTGTTTAAATATTTACCGCAATTCGATGTAATTTTCCCGCAAATTGCCCGCGAAGTTCCGGAGGCGCAGTTTGTGTTTTTCGCGCAGAAAAGTACGGCGATCGCGGAACAATTTCGTCAGCGGTTGCGGCGGGCATTCGCGCAATTCGGGTTAGACAGTCAAGCGCATTGTACCATTTTGCCGCGCCAAAGTAAAGAGAAGTATTGGAATATTTTGTCTGTGGCGGATATTTTTCTGGATACCTTTGGGTTTAGCGGGTTTTTGACGGTGTTAGAAGCGGTGGCGGTGGCGTTACCGGTGGTGACTTGTGCGGGGGAATTCATGCGATCGCGTCAATCTGCCGGTATTTGTAGGCGGATTGGCGTTACGGAAACCCTTGCCGAAAATGAAGCGGATTTTGTTCGGATTGCGATTCAGTTGGGATTGGATGCCAACTGGAGAAACGCTATCCGCACTCGAATCAAGCAGCAAAATACCGTGCTTTATGATGACACCACTGCGGTGATGGCACTGGAAAAATTTTATCGGGAGGCGGTGGAGAAATGGAACTCGTCACCGGGGTAAAAAGAATGCGAAGTTGGGTGGGCGATGCCCACCCAATTTTCAATTACAAACATTGACGGAAATCGAAAAAGGGATGGTGTTAACGGTTTTACCGCAATGCATTTGCCATTTGATTGGCTACCTTTAATTGTTCCAAGCTGGGCGCTTCCATTTCGCGACGCGCCAACCGTTCTAATTCTTGGGCAACTTGGCGCATGGAATCTGCACGCTGACGCATTCTGCGAGAGATACCTTCTTCTCCCGCCGCGAGGCAATGATGGCAAACATCGGTGATATATTCTCCCGTCTCGTGATACGCTCTCGCTACCACTTCGGTGGGGATAAAGATGCTGCCACATAGGTGGCAATAGCATTTTTCTTCAAAGTCGTTGGTTTCAATATAGATTTTCATTTTGATTGATGCTCTTTCTCCAACTGTGCATTTGGACGTTACCTCAAGGACAGACTGAGGTAAAATTCGTCTCTTTTTCAGTTTTAACATTTTTTTTAGATAAATTGTAGTCAAAATTACTGATTTTTGCGATCGGGCTTTTACATTTGGCGACAATCGAGGCAAATCCACTTTTTTTATGCAATGAAATTGAAAAGTTTATTGTCTGATTTTACAGTAAAAAGTTATAGGTAAATCGTTAAAAAAAATAGTGACTATTTTTTAAAAAAAATTTAGAAATTACAAATTGCAAATTCAAGATTTTCCCTGGGTTGAGAATGGATCCACAAGAGGGAACTGGGGTTGATGGATCCCAGTGTGCCCCTTCCCGGGGAAGGTGAGGGGGTGAAAATGCGGTAAAACAGCTTGGGGGGAGGGGATTTTTGGGGCGATCGCGCAAATAACGCGCCATAATAGGGATAACACTCGCCAGAAACAGGGGATTCCAGATGCAAGAACCGATTCAAGTGCTGGTTAACTTTGCCCAAATGCTGACTGCTAAACCGCCGTTTTTTTCTGCAGCAGAGGTGCAAGATTTGCCAGAATTAAAAGACAAGCTAATTTTCCTCGCCCCCACGGAAGTCAATCGCGCGGCGGAAGAAATTCACCAGTGGTGCGATCGCCATCCCCAGGCGATAGAAGACTACCATAACTTCACTGCCCAATTAAATCGCCTGGATGACACCCCAGCAAACAAACCCTCTGCTGAAGATGGTACCCAATCGAGATTGATAAAGTTTGCCATCCAATGCATCCAAAATACCGTTTTAATTCAACCGCAAATTAAAACCTTTGGTGCGCCTCCCCGGAAAAAGCCTATACTGGATTATATCATTAACTCAATTGACAAAAAAATGATGGAACTTTCGCAATGAATCTACCGAAAATTTACGCTCCTAACCTTCATTTATTTGCCTTTCACCGTCGCAACCCGCTGCACAGAGATTCCAGCGCCAATCCGGTGGAGGGCGCTCAACAGTTATGGGAAAAATGGGGCAATATTTTACAAACCTACGGCTACGATAAACCCTTGGATTTGTGGGGATACTACCCGCCAAAAGGGGAAACTGCCTACGATCCCACAGAAGAACCGGCTGGTAGCATCGTAAATTTGTACAAAAATGGGATTTTGGATTTTAAAGGAGTAGTAGAAGTAGAGGGAGAACCGACTAAATTTACTGGGATTGCTTGCCCGCGCCGGATGTACGATAGCTATGCCCTTGCCCTTAACATTCGTCGCCCGGATAAAGAAGGCGATCGCCCCACGGAACCAGTTTCCATCGCCATTTATCGAGAATTTAATTCCCAGGGAATTTTACTGCCCGATTTTGTCGCAAGTTCTCTGGGGCAAACCCTATTAATTACTGCTGACTTAACCCCAGAACAAAAACAATTTTCCTCGGAAGGCTTAAAACAACTGGCCCATCAGTGCCTCGAGCAATTTATTCCCGATGCCGATAAGCGCCCGGAATTCAATCGCAAGGGGAGAATGTTTGGCAGCCAAATTTTTGAATTTGGCAAGTTCAATCATTTAGAAACCGCTTCCTCTTCTCCCAATATTTTGGTTTTGTTTTTCCGGGAGGAGGCGATGAGACGAAAGTTCGAGACCTCTTATTGGGATATAATAGAATTATGGTACTACCGAAATCAAGTGATTTCCAGCTTTATCAAAAGTCGCTCGATTTATCAAGTCAGCTATGAAACCTACCAAGAAATCTCCCAACAAGTCGGGCAGGTTAACGAACAGTTCCTCCAGTTACCGGAAAGCCGAAATTTCAGCCAACGGAGTTGGGAAGGGTTGAAAAGCAAGCTAAAAATTATGCCCAGTTTGGGGTTGGAATATGCCCGCTTGCAACGAGATTTAGAACTGCAACTTAACCGGATTACCATTTTGGGCAAAAAATACGATGCCACTCTGGAGAAAATCCAGGAAAAACAGAGCTTAGATGTTTTGTATTTAAAACCAGTGGATTTGAGTTTTTTAAAGTGCTTTACCCAGGAAGATGCGCCGGATTTCAAAGAACGCATCAAAGCGGATTTAGATTATTTGATGCATGGAAATGGGTTGGTGGAACAGGCGATTGCAGCAATTCGCGGTATGGTAGAAGTGGAAAAAGCCGCACGCGATCGCATCCGCGAAACCAAACTAGAAGCGATGGCGGCGGGTATAGGTACGGCGGTAGTGGTGGCGTCGAGTTCGATTTTGCTAGAAGAAAATCCGATTCCATTTCCTTATTCTGACAGTACCACTCCGCGCATGCATCCCTTCTTTACGGCTATCCTTCTCAGCGCGATCGCCGGCATTCTCGTCTTCGGTTTTTCCGTCACCATTCTCACCTGGATTCGTCGCCATAAATAGCGCATCGCAATGGAATTCATTTCAGATAGCGCACAGGTTTCCATCGCCAAGCGCCCAGGTGGATGGGCTACCATGCAGAGGGTGAGGAATCGGGGAATATCGCCACTCAAACATTCTCGAACCCCTTGACAATTGCCACAAAACACCTCACCCTAAATTTAATAACCCTCGCCGATTTTCCCCTTTACCATGCCCGATCTAGAGTTCCTCTACCAACAAGCGATCGCCTTGCAAGCGCAAGGGAGATATGCTGACGCCCAACAGCACTATCAACTTATTTTGCAGCACAATCCCCGCCATCAAAAGGCTTATGTGCAATTGTCTCATCTGCTGTTCCAAACTGGGAAAATATCCGAAGCGGAAGCGATTTGTCGTCAGGCAATTGCCCAGAATATTCACCATCCGGCTGTCTATCAAATTTTCGGCAAAATTTACCGCCAGCAGCGCCAATTTGAGGCGGCAATTTCTATTTACAGCCAAGCGCTTTCCTCCCAGCCCAATCATCCGGGGTTGTTGCAAGAATTGGGCTTGACATATCGGGAACAATCGGATATAATGGCGATGCAAGCAGCATTTTACCTGGGATGTGCTGCCTATCGCGATCGCAATTATGACGAAGCGATCGCTCAATTGCAAAACTTCCTCAATTCTGCTTCGACAAAAGATGTTGCCGCCGAAACGATTCGGAATGCTGCTATCAAGTTAGCCGACTGCTTCGAACGAGTCAATCGCTACGATGATGCCATCCAAACCTATAAAACCTGTCTCGAAGTTTCTCCTACCCCAGAACTATTTGAAAATGCGATTGCCCTGTTGCGAAAAATCGGACGCATGGAAGCGGCGATCGCCTTAGGGAGAGAAGCGAGTGAAAAATTTCCCAAAAACCTCAACTTGCACTCGGCAAAATATTGGGTTCCGATTCTCTACGACAATTCATCGCAAATCGAATCCTATCGTCGCCGATTCAGCCAGGGATTGTCCGAGTTACTGGAAACTGCCGCAAATTTAGGGCTAAAAAATCCGCAATCGGTGTTAGACTGGCTGACGAGTCATACGAATTTTTACCTGCAATATCAAGGCTATAACGATATTAGCATCCAAAAGCAATACGGTCAATTTATCCATGAATTTTTCTGTCAATTTTATCCCCAGTGGACCGAACCCTTGCCCATGCCCTCGGTAAGGGAAGGGGAAAAAATTCGAGTCGGGTATATTTCCGCTTGTTTTTGGAGTCATACGGTAGGGAAATTATTCTGCGGATGGGTGAAACATCACGATCGCGATCGCTTTGAAGTGTCCTGTTATAGCATTTCGGACTATTTCGATAATTGGTCCGAAGAATATCGGCAACATAGCGATAAATTTTATCGATTTCAGCTAACGGGGGATGCGGAAACCAACCTGAAAACCGTGGCGGAAAAAATTCGCAGCGATCGCCTGCATGTTTTAGTGTATTTAGACATAGGAATGCATGCTTTTCTCTCAGCGTTGGGCGGGTTGCGCCTCGCGCCGGTGCAATGTTTAACTTGGGGACATCCGGTAACTTCGGGATTGCCCACGATGGACTATTTTCTTTCCAGTCAACTGATGGAACCGCTAGATGCGATCGCCCATTATTCGGAACGATTGGTGTTGTTACCCAATCTGAGTATTTGCTATCCCCAACCGCAATTTGGTTCGCCCACCACTTCCCGGGCGGCGTTTCAGTTGCGAGAATCGGCGGTGGTGTATTTATCCTGTCAATCCCTGTTTAAATATTTGCCGCAGTACGACTATATTTTTGCTGAAATTGCCCGCCAAGTACCGGAAGCGCAATTTGCATTTATATCGCGCTTAACCCCACCGATAACGGAGAAATTCCGCGATCGCTTGCAACGGGCATTTGCCAACGTCGGGTTAGATAGCGATCGCTACTGCGTGATTTTACCGGAACAAGATGCCGAAAATTACGGCAATTTGAATTTATTGTCCGATATATTTCTCGATACCTTCGGGTGGTCCGGGGGGAAAACCACCTTAGAGGCGATCGCCTGCGATTTACCCATTGTGACTTCTCCCGGCAAATTCATGCGATCGCGCCATGCCTATGCCATGTTACACCGCCTGCAAATCCAGGAAACCATCGCCAAAACCGAACGAGATTATATCCACATTGCGGTAAAATTAGGCTTAAATCCGGCATGGCGCAGGCAGATTGTGGAGAAAATCAAACAGCGGCGGGCGCGCTTATACGATGACCGACCCTGCGTTGTCGCCCTGGAGTCCTTTTATCGCCATATAGCAACCCACCCCCAGCATTCTCTTCCCACCCCGTAGGGTGCGTCACGCCCCGCACTCCAGGCGTTCCGCTTGTATAAAATTCCGGGCGTCACGCACCGAACCTATAATGGCCGTCATCCAAATGTGAGAATTTGACGCATACTATCGCTAGCGACCCGCCCCCAGCACTCTGTTCCCACCCCGTAGGGTGCGTGACGCCCCGCACCCCATGCGTTCCGCTTGTATAAAATTTCGGGCGTCACGCACCGAACCTATAATAGCGGATGCCCCTTTAAGTGAGATGTTGAGACATAATATCTCCCCGGTAGTAGTAGCACAAAGTTTCTCACTGAGTTTGCGGCCAGGGAATCATCGGGTCTTGGGAGAGACGGTTGGAGACTTCCTGCGCGCCATAGCGGTTCAGGTGACTCGGGTCAGAAAAGCGATCGTTTTGGGTCGGCCACAGTTGACTGAGATCGCGGAAGCTCAAGCCCGGATGTTCCATCGAGATGCCGAGCATGTATTGTTGGAATTGCCGTTCGTAATCCTGGCGAACCGGGTCGAGGTACTCCTGAGTCAGAGGCATATTCACAAACACAATCGGAATCTGGCGATCGCCGGTAAATTGCAGCAAATTTTTCAATGCGGCACTTTGTATTCCCGCCAGTTGGAAGGATTCGTAATCCGCATCGTAACTGCCGGAAACCCGGGCGTGTTTTTCATAATAGGTATTGGGATTGAACCGCACCGACAGCGGTAAGAAGCCATTGAGCAGGGTAGAGGGAGAATCGTTAGGATTCCCACTGGTGAGAAGCGTGGTGGCATCAGACAGAGCCGCCATACTTTCCTCTGGGTAAGTATCTGCAGTTTGTGCCGCGACTTCCGGAGACTCGATCGCGGTGGGAGTTTCCGTGGGGGAATCCAGGCGTTGTGCCACCGGAACCAAAAGCTGATGGCGCAGAAAGCCTTTCAAATTATCGCGGCGATCGTAACTTGCCGAAACCGAAGCGAGACCTTCTTCGAGCCAATCATTGAGTTGCTCGTAGCTGTCGCGCAGGGAAATGCCATCTTTAGCCGTTTGGGCTAAGGTGTCGGTGAGAGACGCCAGGGAATTGCTCTCCTCGGTTTCTGGGGCTGCAGAATTGGGAAGTAGGGGGCGAATCCCTTGGGAGAGAGTTTGGTAGCCTTCCGATCGCGCGATCGCCTCAAACGTGCGGTCTTCGCGTCCGCTATTAAACGCCCGCGCCCCATCGGCCCATAAAATTAACTTCGGCAATTGCTCCGGGGGAAGCAGTTGGCGGACCACGAAATCCACCACCTGAGCCGTTGCGCCATTAATCCCGAAATTGAAGACTTTCAACCCCGGATAGCGATCGGCGAGAGCTTCTTGCAGAGTCATCGGTGCCACGCCGCGCAGGGCGCGAGAACTGCCCACAATCAGCACGTCAGGGGCACCATTCGCGCTCACGTAGCGCAGGTACAGACGCAATTGCTCGTCTAACTGAACGCTATTAAACGAGGGATAGTCGAAACCGGGCAGGATAGACTCGAGCCGACTGGGAGATCGGTCCGGTTTCGGTGCGGTAAAGCTAGAGCCATCGAAGGCGCTTTCATCCACATCCTCAGCACCTTCCAGGGAGATATCCGGCATTTCTGCCTCCGGGGCGGGGGATTCCGGGGTTATCGGTGGTGGGGAGGCGGAGGAATCGTCGGCGATCGCCACTTCTGTGGGAGTAGCGGGGGGTTCAGAAATCAGCGGGTGATAGCCGAGGAGCCTATCCAGGTTCACCGTCAGCAACAGGCCCAACGTGCCCCAGATTAAGGCCACCGTGGTGCTGCTGGCGGGGTTTTTGCGGAAAGATTTAGTGGAGATAAATAAACCCGTTGCCGTCAGCAGGCGCGTCACCCAACCGGCGGAGGGTTTTGCCTGTTGTTCGGCGGGTTTGATTTGCTTGGTCAGACAAGCTTGTAATTCTTCTTCGACTTCCTCCGCCGATTCGAGTTCCACCCGGTGCGCTTCGTCGAGCAATTCTTGGTGCTGCTGGGTTTGCGCCAGGGGAAATTCTTCATTGGCTGTTTTGTCCGGGGTGGGTTCCGTCGGTTCCGGTTCCGGGGAATCCGCCGTGGTGGGCGGTTCGTCCAAGGCGGCACCATAGCGCCAACTGGGCTGTTTTTGACCCGCGCGACGTCCGTAAAGCCGAACCCCGATAATTTTTTCCAGCTTCAACTGACGCAGGAAGTCTACCAGAAGGGGTGTTACCTCTGGTTGTTTCGGGCAGGTGGGGGCGTCGAGCATCAGGTGCAAGACTTGCTGTTTGCAGCGCAGGGAAACGTGAATGCCCCCAGTGGTGAGTTTGGTATCCAGGTCCGGGTTGAGTTGGCGCTCGAGCAGGAATTTGAGGGCCTCGGGGTTGCCTTCGCGCGCTAGAGTTTTGGCGTCCGGGGAGAGGGCGGGATCCCGGGCGGCGGGCAAATCCACCCAATCCACCCAGAGGGGGGGCGCGTCAGCGGTAGCGGTTTCCTGCTTGGCGTCGCGACAGCCATAAATTGTAGCCGCGTGCAGACCTTGGGGGGCGAGGGATTTTAGCAATGGCGCGATCGCGGCGATCGCGGGAAGTTTGTCTAAGCGGCGATCGCTGTCCTCGTCGGAGTTGGAGGGGGACAGAGCGCAGAATAAATGCAAAGTGGAGTCTTTTTGCACCCCGCGTAGGGTAAAACCTTCCGAGGCGAGGGAGCGATCGAGCCATTGGGTGAGGGCTTCCACGTCTCCCCATTTGGCCCACTGCGCCAGCATTTTTGTGGGTGGGGTCAGCTCCGCGCGCAGGAGCCAATCGGGCTTGCTTGCGCCGCGCACCCGTCCGATAATTACTGCATCGCGAAAGCCCTCTAAGTGGAGTTCGCGCAATCCTCGGCACAGGGGATTGGCGATCGCCGCGCGATCGGGGGTTTCGCTTCCCTGACAAAAGACCCACAGACGTCGCAAGGCGGATTTTTCCGAGTTGGACGCGGTTTCCGACGTGGGGGTGGCATTGAGGGGTTTGACTAGGACTGCTAAGCGGATGTTGTCGAAGCTGAGCGTTTCGTTGAGATAGCGGGTAATGCCTTTCGCCAGCAAGGTTTCCGCCTCCGGGTTCCCCACCGACGCCCGACTTTGCGCCGCCAGCATCATCCGCGTATCTGCGAGGGAATCGTTGCTGGTTTTTTCCGCGATCGCTTCCCTGGGGGAGGTGCTGGGTTTCGATTCGGATAAGGATGCCGGTTCGGGCGCGCTGGCGTCGGATTGCTCCTGCTGTGCGTCCTCCTCCGAGAGTTTTTCTCCCAAGGTTGCGGGAGAATCTGGGTTTTGCGGATCCAGGCGCACGCTCCAGGCGGGCCGCTTTTGGCCGAGTTCGCGACCGTAGAGTACCAGTTCGTAGATATGAGGATGCTCTGTGGGTAACAGCCCGTTAATATCGCTGTTTTTCAGGGCGATCGCCATTTTTTCCACCGCGATCGCCATCTGCGGTGTCTGTTCGCTTTCGCACAGAACGTGCAAGTTATTCCCGCGCAAGCGCACATGCACCATTAATTCTGGAATGTCTAAGGCGTTCGATGCCCACTGCTTAATTGTTGCCCCTGTGGTTGTCTGCACCAGCCCATCTGTTTTTACCATAGCCGGTCAATCCCCTGCTCCTCGTTTGACGCGCTACCTATAGCTTATCTCGGTTAAATTTTGGCATAGTTGAGGTGAAGCATTTGACTACTCCCCGCTCTAAAGAGACGGGGATTCCCCGGAGGGATTTTAGAACTTCCGAAAAACGGACTCTTAGGCGAAGTCAAGTACG
>NZ_JAYFEQ010000694.1:0-245 GCF_055795085.1 Phormidium sp. CCY1219
CTTAACCACCTTTCCTCCCCGCTTCACGGATTGATGACCAGTCGCTACCGTGGGGGAGGTGCTTTCACATGACACACCTCATGGGGTGGGCTTACACCACCATCGACATTCAGTTGTCAAGGTTCTCCCCAGTTTTCCATCGGATTGTAAAGATTTTGTAAAGAATTATGAAATTCTCTTAACCTTTAGTTTTCCGAGGTTTCCGATGGGCTGTTTTGTATCGGTTTTTACCGTTTTGTTTCGCC
>NZ_JAYFEQ010000695.1:0-6358 GCF_055795085.1 Phormidium sp. CCY1219
AGCCTTTAAGGGCTGTGTTCCTTGCCCCGCTCACGCTTCAGGCATTTACCCTCCACTTTTGCGGGAACGAATCGCACTATTTATTTCCAGTGTACTTCGCAAGAGGTTCGCTTGTCGCGATCGCCGTCACGGGTGAGAGTGACTACGGTGAACTGGGGGTGGGATTGGCCCAGGGTTCTAGGGGTCGAACCTGCTGCAGTTCTTGACTGAGTTCGCCGTGGAGTTTGCCATTGGTGGCTAAAATCCGCCCGGTTTCGATGCGCCAGGGCGTGCCATCATAGGCGGTGACGTTGCCCCCTGCTTCGCGCAAGATAACCGCACCGGCAGCCATATCCCACGGCGAGAGTCCCCGTTCCCAGTATCCATCCAAACGACCGCAAGCCACATAACACAGATCGATGGAGGCGGAACCGCTACGGCGCACTCCTTGGGTGAGATGGGTCAGGTGGCAAAATTCGGCATAGTTATTGTCAGCGGTTTCGCGGCGATCGTAAGCAAAGCCGGTGACGAGTAAGCTGTTAGCGAGGTTGGCGGTATCCGAGACGGCGATCGCGCGGCGGTTGCGGGTGGCCCCCAATCCGCTGGCGGCGCGAAATAATTCCTGATGAAACGGGTCGAAAACCACCCCTACTTGGGGCACTCCGTCAATTAGTAACCCGACAGAAACGGCAAACATGGGATATTGATGGGCAAAATTGGTCGTGCCATCGAGGGGGTCGATCGCCCAGCGGTATTTGCTGCTTTTATCTCCTAATGCGCCGCTTTCTTCGGCGAGGATACCATGTTCGGGGACGTGACGGTGCAGCACTTTGAGCAGGGTGTCTTCTGCGGCTTTATCGGCGGCGGTGACTAAATCCCCCGGACGCCCTTTTTCTTCGATCGCCTCTAGGTTGCCCCAGTAGGATTGTAAAACCGCACCGGCAGCTAATGCCGCTTCTGTGGCAATCTCTAAATAAATTTGCAGTTGTTCTCGGGAATAATCGCTCATGGGTGAGTGGTAAGGTTTCAGTTGAGAAGGTTCCGGGGCGATGGCGATCGCCTCCGCTTATCGCTGCAGGCGGCGAAACTGACTGGGGGTTTGGCGCAGGGGCTGTTTGGGGTTCCAAATGCCGCGCCCCATGAGTCTAGCCCATTCTTGGGCATCTGCAAAGCGCTGTTGGTATTTGGTGTTGGGCGATCGCACCACGGCGATCGCCATCCCCTGTTTTAGTAGTTCTTCGTTAATCAGTTCTCCGTCGCGCCATACATAGGCCAATTGGCGTCCGTAAATATCTTCCAATTCGGTATCGGTTTCCAACACCACCGAGTGACCCTCGGTCCAGCGTTCCAGTTGTTGTTTCGCCTCCTCTCCCCAAGGGTCTTGCTTCAAATCCGGGGCATCAATGCCTAATAGACGCACCCGCTGTGGTTGGGGAAATGTTTCTCTGGGGTTGCTGACTTCGAGGGTATTTCCACTGACTACCCGATCTACTTGCACCGCGACCCCTTGCGGGGTTTCTGGGGTGGAACAACTCATCAGCAAACAGCCTAAGAGCAAACATCGGAACGGGTCGGTTAATTTCATTGTGCGGCGGTGGGGGTTAATCTTCGTCGAGGGGTAGTCCGACGCGCACCTTTCCTTTGCCGAAGTAACGACCGAATTGCTGTTCGTAAACTTCATCTTCGTCTTGGGTTTCCACCTCTAAGTCAGAACGGGCATAGCTGACGCACAGCAGGGCATATCCGCGATCGCGCAATGCGGGAGACAGACCCATTGCTTCGGGTTGATCGATTTCGCCAGAAATGACGCGCACCGCACAGGTGGTGCAAGCCCCATTGCGACAGGAAAACGGCAGGTTTACCCCTTGGTTTTCCGCATTTTGCAGGATGTAGCGGTCTTCGGGAACTTGGATGACATGGCGATCGCCGGTTTGCCGATTGTGAATCTTCACAGTGTAGGTTCGAGTCATGGTTCGATGAGTGGTAACCACCTAAGTGATGCAATAGTTTTTAAGCTTAGGGTACGATAAATCCGGTTGGCAAATCTAGGGGCGATCGCCACTGGGGGCGCGCTACTCTCTGGCAACCTCCGCTCATCCCCGGTTCGCGGGGGTTTTCGCCTCTTCCCCCGCCGCTTTACCCCGGGGTTCTCAAAAATTTTTTCCCAAGGGTTTGCAAAACCGACTCTGTTCTGCTACGATAGTTTTTCGGTGGGTAAAACAACTGAATATTTCCCTACAGGGAGAGGTGGCCGAGTGGTTGAAGGCGCAGCACTGGAAATGCTGTTTAGGGGCAACTCTAACGAGGGTTCGAATCCCTCCCTCTCCGTTGAGGAAAGACTGACAATCCCAGCGATCGCTCTTGCGATGGCTGGGATTTTGCTTGACCTGAGTCACAGAAGGGCGATCGCGCGAGGGCGAACTCCATGATGCCGAACCATTAAAATCGGGACAAGACTCTGCCTTGTCCCGACCAGTGGAGCGCGATGCTGCTGAAACGGGGGATTACGCTCTTTGCTTCGCAGGGGCAGAGGGAGGAGGTGCGGGTTTCTTTTGCTTGTTCATGTTATCCACACTAATCCCGAGAACCCACACGCTGACAATAAATACTCCGAGCCACTCATTGAGACCCAATTCTTCGCCAATGAAGATTAACGCCATCAAGCTGGTCAATCCAGGACCGGTTGCTGCAATCACCGAGGCTAAGGGCGCGCCAATGATGGGAATGGCAAAGTTATTGAGTACGTAGCCGATCGCCGTGGTGGCGGCGAGGGCCACGCTTCCCCAAATCAGCGCCCCCCACATTCCTTCGGCTACGGTCCAAGCCAAAAATCCGTCATTGACGCCGGTGGCTTCTCCGCCGATGAGCACTAAGGGGACGGACAAAAGCAGAATCACGGTGAAGTTAATCACGCTAAATGGGGCCGGATGCAGCTTGAGCTTTTTGGAACTAAGTTGGGTAAAAATCACATAGCCGGCAAAGGTCAAACCAGCCATAATGGCCATCACTGCTCCTAATCGGGGGTCGCCAAACCCCGGTGCCCCGATGTTGGCGGAAACGGTGAGAAAGCAGCCGGAAAAAATCGTCAGGGTGGCGAGGGCAAAAATAAAGGTGGGACGGGCACCAAAAATAAGCCAGGCTAAAATCGCGGTCACCGGGGGGAAAATAAAGAATAAGGTGATGGCAATGCCGGTGGCAATATTTCCCAGGGCGATATAAATACAAAACTGGGAGGCAAACAGACAGATTCCACTGCCGATCGCGTACCACACCTTACCCCGCTTTTCTGGGTTGCCCAGTTGTTTTAAGTCGCGCCAGGTGTTGGGATAAAGCACCGGTGCGACGATTAACCCCATCAAGGGCACCACAATTAACATCCGGATGGCCAAAATCAACAGGGAATTGCCCACGCCAGGGGCGAGGATTTGTCCCGATCCCAGTCCGAAGAGGGACTGCTCGCTCAAAATCACCCGCGTGACAATGTTTTGAAACGAAATTGTTAGGGAGGAAAACAGCGCGAGGATGATGCCGGTGAGAAAGGCTTTGTTTTCCGGATTGGGGGTGGGTGCTGGGGTGGCAGGGGGTGCGGTTCTCGGTTCGGCGATCGCGGCTTTCTCTGGATCCCGGGGTTGAGTGGGACTGGAGGGGGGCGCGGTACCGGTTTGCGCTCTTTGCTGTTGCTGCTGGGCGATCGCCAGCCGTTGTTGCGGGCCGCCGGAGATTATCTCGGCGGTGGTTTGCACGTTGCTGGCTTCTTCTTGCAGTTGTTCGATCAGGCGATCGACCAGGGTCTCTAAAATCACTTCCCCCTGCTGCTGCAAGGAGTGCATTCGCCCAAGCTGCTGGGATAAGGAGCTTTGATAGCTGCTGAGTTCCTGCTGCAGGGTTTTGAAGGTGGTGTTGAGGGTGGTGTCGAGGGAGGCGAGCAACCGATAGGCGTTTTCGTTATAGTTGCTCGGGGTGGCTTGGGGGGGCGATAAGCTGGGCGGCGCTTCGGCACCCGTGAGGGGCGGCGGTGGCGGCGGCGGGGCTGCCAGTTGCTTGAAGCGATCGCTCAATTCTGCTTGCAACTGCGATGCCATCACTTGCGCCAGTTGTTTGGTCCACTGCTGCTGATTGGCAATTCGCCCGGGTGCGGACTGCATTTGCCGCGATTGCAGTTGCTGCTGTTGGTTTTGCAATCTTTGAATGTCGGCGGTGAGGCGAGATTGTTCTGCCTGCAGCCGCGCCATGTCCTGCGATAACTGAACCCCCATGTTTTGCTGTATCTCTCGCAGCTGTTGGGTCATCGATCGCAGGAGTTGTTCCATTTCCCTGGGATCTGCCGATCCAGAATGTTCCGGTTGATTGTCCAGTTGCCCCATTATTCTCTTACCTCTAGGTTTTGGGTGGTCAAGAAAGTTGTTTGCGGCTCATGCGGTTACGCTTGGCTGATTCGTCTGAGTGTTTGACTCATTCGCGCTTTCGCTTGTGGGCTGTTCCCCTCCGGGCTGATGTTGACCCCCTGATTTGACATTTTCGCTCGATGTTATCGGATGAAATGTTTCGCTTTTTCTGATTAAAGTGGCCTCAATTTTTATCGGGGCCACGGTTTTGCTAGGTGCCGAAAGGCTTTGCGCGCCGATCGCTCCTGATGCCTGAGGCAGGGAAGGCTGCCTACATGAAAAGACGCACCACACTAAAAATACTGGCTCCTAGAATAGCAGCGATCGGAACGGTAATCAGCCAGGCCACGAAAATCGCGCGCACCGTTTGCAGGCGAATGGATTTCAGGCTTTGCACTAGCCCAATTCCCACCACGCCTCCGACTAATGAATGAGAGGTGGAAACGGGTAAGCCAATCCGAGATGCCACTAATACGGTGGTCGCGGTGGCGAGTTCGGCACAAAAGCCGCTGCTGGGTTGCAAGGGGATGATGTTTTCCCCAACGGTGGTTATTACTTTTTTACCCCAGATTGCTAAACCTGTCACGATGCCGACACCCCCAAGCAGCAAAATCCACAAGGGAACCCTGAAATCTCCCAGGGGAACCGCACCGGTTCGCTGAATGGTGGCGATCGCGGCTAATGGAGCTACGGCATTGCCTACATCGTTGGATCCGTGGGCGAAGGCGACAAAGCAGGCACTCAGCACTTGAAAGCGCGCCAGTTGACTTTCGATGGGGGAAAAGGTATTTCCCTGGTCTGCACTCCTCTCCTCGGGAGGGCGCGGTTTTAGCTGACGCCATTGCACTAGGGTAAGGGCGATCGCTGCTGTGGCTCCCACCGCTAAGGGCAAGTCGTGGGGGGGTAGGGTAATGCCATATCGGTTGGCAATCCAGGCATTGACCGGCTGCATCACGGGAGGCAGCACGATCGCGCCAAATACGCTCAGCAGCCCCGCACTCAACCAGGGAATCCATTCCCGGAGCTGGTTCAAGGGGTCGGGGTACTCTAAAATGAACCGCTTGATGAAGCTGTAAAGAATGGCGGCGATCGCCGCACTGACTAGGGGGGTGAGCACCCAGGTGATGGAAATTAACCCGATGGTACTCCAGTGTACGGCTGAAGCTCCTACGGCGACCATACTGAACCCGGCGATCGCCCCCACGATGGCGTGGGAGGAGGCCACGGGCCACCCTTGACTGGTGGCGATCGCCAGCCATATCCCACAGGTGAGCATCACGCACACCATTCCCACCAGCAGCACTTGTGGGCTGTTGACAAATACTCTGGTATCCACCACCTCGGTGGCTAGGGTTTGGGAGACTTCCTGGCCAAACAGTACGGCTCCGCTAAATTCTAAAATGCCGGCGATCGCCAGGGCTTGTCCCAGGGTCAGTGCCTTGGAACCTACGGAGGTCCCCATCGAGTTGGCTACGTCATTGGCTCCCAGGTTCAAAGCAACATAAAACGCTAGCAGGGCAAGCAATGCAGTCATATCAAACCCCGAACGACAAAGGGTGAGGAAACTGGTTTTTTGCCTCCTCCACCGTTAAACAGTCATTCTAGGATAAAATTTCCTTGCCGATTTTCCCTAAATAGTAATAATTCTTTAAGAACTATTTTATGTGAGATGAAATGACATATCCCTTCCGCTCCACACGGGTTGCGATCGCGGCCATTTCGCTTCCGAATCATCGATATTCTTTCTCAGAAGTGATATAATATCGGTGCAGCTCAACTTCACACTGAGTGCAACACCTATAAGCACTCAGTGCATTGCACATAAGTCCGGGTTGGAGGCACGGGTTTATTATAGCCGATGCCCATTAATTTGTCAACCCCTGAGACCAAAATTTTCCCGCCAAACATGGCATTTTGACATTGACACAGAAGGGGTGGCGTGATATCATAGATAGCAAAGCGCAATTCGATGGGGCAGGCAGGGCTAATAAGCA
>NZ_JAYFEQ010000696.1:0-3467 GCF_055795085.1 Phormidium sp. CCY1219
TTTAGGCTGGTCAGGTGGTTAGAAGTACAAGCCCCTGGCTTTAGACATGGGGTTGGTTTCTACGGAGTCCCTGACTTAATCTCCTGGCGACGGGGGTAGCGCGCTCCCCAAATCGCGTTCTCTTTTGGGCGGATTTCCTCGTGCAACGGGGGTAATCGATTTCCCGAGCTTTTCCTTACCCTGAGTCTTAGCTCCCCTACAAGCACCCTGGCGACGATCGTCTCGGCGCAAAAAGCGACGCTTTGAAAACCAGGGGGTAAATCTCCCTGCGCCACCTACGGATAGTGTCTGCGATCGCAGGACTTCCCCCCAGGCGCGATCGCCACTCCCGGCCCATCTACCAGGACGAGCGCCACTACCCACCTTCTCCTGGTGCCGACAATGGTTCGACTCCGACTCGCGCCTCTGTCTGGCATCCTCCCTTTCTATTGACCCCTAGGTATGCCACTGGGATTGTGCTACTCTACTAGGTTTCCTCTCGCTGGGGAAAACCCACCTGGTTTAAATTTTCTCGCGTCCAGTTTTCATAATAGGGGGTTTGGGCCAATATCTCGGAAGCGCGTTTCACGTCCGGGTTTCTTTGGACGGTAAAATGAATGTAGGGAGCTTGGCGGGTATAAACCCCTTGGATATTGAAGCGATCGCGGGGATGACCGCCAAAGGCCACTAAATCCATTTCTGCTATTTTTTTATTTAATTCCTCCATAAAACCTTCCATTTCTTTTACTGTTATGGCTTCGGAATCCGGGTGAATGACCATCAGCACTTCCGCATTCTGGTTGTGACAAAATTCGCTGAATACCTCGTTAAGTCTTTCGGGTAATTTTTCAGTAATAGTCGGGGGAAAGGGATGAATTTCATACATTATTTTTCCGTCCTGACGCCCTTTTTTAGAAAAGGGACAAATGGGCAATCCGCCAAACGCTGGTGATGGCTTTTCCACAAAATTTTTCAGGTGATCTGCCATTCCTTCCATGATTTTTTCTTTTGAATCGCGCATGCTCTTGCTTGAATAAATCCACTTAACAGCAGTAGCTATAGGAGGTTATGTTCCTCGGATTATCTCTCTTAAACCGATGACTTCCTAGGCTTAATTCAGTCCCAACAAAAAAGCTGGGGTTTCCAGAATGTGAAATTGCATTAATCCCACAATGGCGATCGTGTAGACAGTGGAGGAGGCAAACCCGACCAGTAACTCTTTTTTAAGATTGCGCTCTGGCTTGTCTTGCCCGATCGCATCGGCGAGTCCAAACTGCATCATTAAAATTCCCAAAATATTAGAAATCCAATAGCCAACAATGGTCAAGGGCACGAATAAATCGGAATTCATCCAACTAAAAAGATAGGCGAACCCATAGGCGATCGGCAAGTTAAAAAATAAGTCGTTCCACCAAGATAAGGGAGAAAGCATGTAGCCAATGAATAACAAAAATCCGCCTTTGAGTTTTTTGAGCATGAAAGTTTTCCGAATAAACAACCGGATCGGCGATATTACTTTGTGAGAAAGCGGCGATCGCGTACCGATCCAGTCTGAATAGCGATCGCCAATCGGGGGGTCGCTGTGTCATCAAACAGCAACCCTCCAGAGGATATGGTAAAAGAGAATGGCGTTTTCGGGAAGGGCAGACAATCAGATCGAGGCGATCGCCTCGCTTCCCTTAGAGTTTTGCCAAACCCTCTAACAGGCGTTCAACCCCCGCATTGGGATCCAAGAAAGAAAACAAATGCTTAAAGCGCAGTTTGCCCTCTTTGTCCAGGATATATTGCGCTGGTAGGGGGGCACCCAGGGCTTGACCGGTGCCATAGGCGCGAAACACCGCACAAGTCGGATCGCTGAGCAAGGGCATTTTCAACCCCAGATCCCGCACCACGATTTTGCTTTGTTCGAGGTCGGTACTGGTGACGATTAACAGTTCCGCACCCGCCTCGCGAAATTGTTCGTAAGCCTCATTCATGGCCTTAATATGGGGAAAGCACAAGGGACAGTATTGCTTTTCCGTAAAAATGCGGGTAAATTCCAGCACCACCGGTTGCTTTCCCCGGTAGCTGGATAAGCGGATCGAACCCTCACCATTAACCAGGGGCAGTTCAAAATCCGGGGGACAAACTTCTGAGTATAACTTATTCGTCGCCGGAATGGGCAGAAAATTGTTGAAAAAGCGCTGATTGAATAAGCCACTAAAATCCGTAGATGTCAGCATGAGTTTTTTTTATCGCTCCAGATGGGGGGGGGGGAGTACACAACATAAATAAAATTAAACCCCAACACTTTATGAGAGTAGCACTTTCAGGTGCAGTGTTGGGGCGATCTAATTCTCGGCGATTGGAATCGAGCGGTTGGATTGCAGCTTCTATAGAGAACAGAACTGCTCTTGCGCTGCAATCCAAACCGAGCGACTATACAGCCGCGAAGTATTCTTTGGACTTCTTCGGATCGGGATTCATCGTCTTGGATCCGGGCTGCCAACCGGCGGGGCAGACTTCATCCGGGTGAGTTTGCACGTACTGGATGGCTTGCAGAGTCCGCAGAGTTTCATCCACGTTGCGGCCAAAAGCCAGGTTGTTGATAGTAGCGTGCTGGATAATGCCTTCTTTGTCGATAATGAACAGACCGCGCAGAGCGATTCCCGCTTCGGGATCTAAGACATTGTAAGCTCCGCTGACTTCCTTCTTGATATCGGAAACCAACGGATAGTTCAGATCGCCGACACCGCCAGACTTGCGATCGGTTTGAATCCAAGCCAGGTGGGAGAATTCGCTATCCACAGAAACGCCGAGCACTTCGGTGCCGAGGAAGCTGAATTCTTCATAGCGATCGCTAAACGCCGTAATTTCCGTCGGGCAAACGAAGGTAAAGTCAAGGGGATAGAAGAACAAGACCACATACTTGCCCCGATAATCAGACAGTTTAATCGTCTTGAATTCCTGATCTACAACAGCAGTTGCCGTGAAGTCGGGGGCTTCTTGGCCGACCCGAAGACATCCTTCGTGGTGAGTCATAAGTTGATTCTCCTTTCTTTCGGGTTGATCTACTCGCGCTGGCTTGCGCTTAAGGCATTGAACTCCTTACTCGCGATTGCCAAGAGTGATTGTTAACGAACCGTTACAACCATATCATAATCGTAACGATTTTGAGTACAAGCGCCAAATAGGAACCTCGGTAATTAGCCAGACGAAAAGGCAAGCGCGCCGAGGGTGGATAGTTGCGCCAATCGGCGATCGCGTCACACACAGCGGTACCGATCCCTTCCCATTGACTACTCCGAGCTCTAAAGAGACGGGGATTCCCCGGAGGGATTTTAGAACTTCCGAAAAACGGACTCTTAGGCGAAGTCAAATACGCCTCTATAGGTTGCCCGAAGGCTTCCCTTTACTTATTTCGTTCAATCGCCTTTTATCTCTCGCCAATGAAACGCCTTTGCTACCGACATTTCTGCATGATGCAAGTCTGCCCTCACGGGATGTTA
>NZ_JAYFEQ010000697.1:0-54953 GCF_055795085.1 Phormidium sp. CCY1219
TTTAACCCCTCCCAGCGCTCGTTACTTACCCAACTGACATCGGGCGATCGCACCGCACCATTGGGTAACGTAAAACCCGTGGAGGAGTCAAACCCTTTTCCCAATCCGGTTGTTTCAATCCACGCCCATAACTGACCGAGCAATCCAAAATTTTGATGTCCCGTCCAGGGGGTTGTCGGTGGCATAATTATCACTTCTCCAGACGCATTTCGTTCCAGTTTTAAGTCCCGATTGGCTTGACAGAGTTTCTCAAATCCTTCGGGGGTTAGATGGGGAATAGTTAACTCAATAGCATTCATCGCGGTTTTCTCCTTGCCTCATTTTTTACCCGATTCTAGCCACCGATCGGGTGGAAGAGGGCACATAGCCCTCTTGAGATTACGGTTTGGTTTCTTCTTCCGCTTTTTCCCAGTCCTCGATGATGTTTTCGAGGTTTCGCGCCGTGTTTTCCCAGCAGGTTTCTAGGGCTTCGGGCAGTCCAATTTGATTGCGACTGCGAACGGCATAATCGCGCAATTCTTCAGCCACTACTTTCAAACCATGTTTGGAGGCGATCGCGGTGAGCGTTTCGTTCAGTTGCTCGCGTTCTGTTGATTTATTCATCGGTTTTGTTCTCCGTTTCGATTGCTAAGTCGGCGGTCTAAAAAATCCGCTGGCTCAGAGGTTTAATCTTCAAGTGAGCTAGGGTTCAGCTTGAGTGGTAGGCATGCCCACCGGACTACTGATGCCCAACCGGATAATTTAGCCCCGACCGACCATTTTATCGCGCAGTTGTTTGATGCGATCGCGCAACTGGGCGGCTTCTTCAAATTCCAGCTTCTTCGCCGCATCTTTCATCTGCGCTTCTAACTGAGCGATTAACTGCGGAATTTCCTCCAAAGGTAAATCCTCCGCGATCGCGAATTTATCCAGCGCCGCCCCTTCCACCACTGCATTCAAGCGGCGAGACACATCCAAAAATGCCAAAATTGCATTGCTTGATTTTTTCACGATCGCCGTCGGGGTGATGCCGTGTTTTTCGTTGTATTCCAGTTGAATGGCGCGACGACGTTCGGTTTCGGCGATCGCTTTTGCCATGCTTTCGGTCAGATTATCCGCATACATAATCGCCTGACCGCAAATGTGACGGGCGGCGCGACCGATAGTTTGCACCAGCGATCGCTCGGTTCGCAAAAATCCTTCCTTATCCGCATCCAGAATTGCCACCAGAGACACCTCTGGCAAATCCAATCCTTCGCGCAACAAATTCACCCCAATCAACACATCAAACTGTCCCTCGCGCAAATCCTGAAGAATCTCGATCCGCTCGATCGAATTAATATCCGAATGCAGGTAACGCACGCGAATCTCTCGTTCTTGCAAATACTCGGTCAGATCCTCCGCCATCCGCTTGGTCAGGGTCGTGACCAGCACTCGTTCTTGGCGCGCCACCCGCTGTTTGATTTCCCCTAACAAATCGTCCACTTGTCCCTCGGTGGGTCGCACGAAGATTTCCGGATCCAGCACCCCGGTGGGTCGCACGATTTGTTCCACAATTTCTCCCCCGGATTGCTCGATTTCCCAGTCTCCCGGGGTTGCAGAGACGAACATACATTGATTCACTTTCGCCCAAAATTCTTCGGCTTTCAGGGGACGGTTATCTGCGGCGGAAGGAAGGCGAAATCCATGTTCGATCAGCACTCGCTTGCGGGACTGGTCGCCGTTATACATGCCGCGAATTTGCGGGACGGTTACGTGAGATTCATCCACCACCAGCAGCCAATCGGGGGGAAAATAATCGATCAAACATTCCGGCGGTTCTCCCGCTTGGCGTCCGGCGAGGTGGCGGGAATAGTTTTCCACCCCATTGCAGTAACCGACTTCGCGCAGCAATTCCAAGTCGTAGCGGGTGCGCTGTTCCAACCGTTGCGCTTCTACTAATTTGCCGGCTTTTTCCAATTCTTCCAGACGCGCTTCGAGTTCGAGTTCGATCGCTTCACAGGCAGATTCTAAGCGATCGCCTGGGGTGACGAAGTGACGGGCGGGATAAATGCTCAGGGTATCTGCACTCTGCAGGGTGCCCCCGCTGACCGGATCCACGTAGCGGATCGCTTCGATTTCATCGCCGAAAAACTCCACGCGGATAATCCGATCTTCATAAGCCGGCCCGATTTCCACCACATCCCCTTTCACCCGGAAGTTGCCCCGGGTCAGGTTGGTGTCGTTGCGATTGTACTGAATCGAGGCCAGGTCTCGCAAGAGCTGACGTTGGTCGATTTCCGCACCCACTTGCAAGGGAATCGCGGCGTTGAGATATTCTGCCGGCATCCCCAATCCGTAAATGCAACTAATTGAGGCAACCACGATCGCATCGCGCCGTTCAAATAGCGATCGCGTCGCCGAATGGCGCAACATATCGATTTCATCGTTAATCGAGGCGCTTTTTTCGATGTAGGTGTCGGTGACGGCGATGTAGGCTTCCGGTTGGTAGTAGTCGTAATAACTAATAAAGTATTCGACTGCGTTATTGGGAAAAAATTGCCGCAATTCGTTACACAGTTGCGCGGCGAGGGTTTTGTTATGGGCGAGCACTAGGGTGGGTCGGCCCAGTTTCTCGATCGTCGCGGCGATCGTGTAGGTTTTGCCGGTTCCCGTGGCCCCGAGAAGGGTTTGATACTGTTTCCCTTCCCGAGTACCGGCGACAAGTTGGGCGATCGCTTGCGGTTGATCGCCACTGGGTTTAAACGGAGCTTCCAGACTAAATTGCACCATTGTCAGATCTGCGGTGGATTCTCTTCTCTATTTTAGAGCGAACTTTCAGCGGCAAGAATTCACCGCCTCTGTCCACTCTGGAAACGATGAATTATCCTCCGCTCAATCCCCACTTCCACCTACACTCGGCGACTCGATGCGGTACAATTGCCTAGGCTTTACCCACTTCAACCCCCTATATAAAAATGTAGACGCCTCTGGCGCATGAATATACCTTTAGATAGAGGCATGTAGCTCGATCCCGCGCTACTATAAAAATAACGCTATTTTAAAGTTTACCCAAATTTTAAAAGCACGCAGTCACAACACTGGAGGATATCACATGAGTGTTGAGAATAAATTTCGCGCAACCGCTAAGAATCTGGAAGGAAAAGCCGAAGAAATGATGGCGGAAGTGACTGGCGATCCGGAACAAAAGATAGAAGGTAAAGCCAAACAAGCTGAAGCTGCCACGGAACATGCGGCAGAAAACTTGAAAGAAGAAATGGAAGACAAGAAAGAAAAGATTAAAGAAAAAGAATACAAAGAAGTCTAACGGCTTCTAAGCAATACAGAGGGGAACTGCCGGGGTTCCTCTCTGTTTTCATTGGTCATTGGTCATTGGTTATTGGTTATTGGTCATTGGTCATTGGTCACTGGTCACTGGTCATTGGTCATTGGTTGTTGGCGGTGAATCGTTTCTCCTTCACTATTATTGATACGTCATTAGACATAAGTCATTGCGTATAAATAATTGGACATAAGTCATTGGGAATAGGTGATTGGTGATGAGCCATCAATTATCGAGTATCATTCGTCTGGCAACCCTACCAAAACAAATGACCAATGACCAACCACAAATGACTAATGACCAATGACCAATGACCAACTCTTTAATCACTCTTCCGGTAGATGCGATCCCCGGTAAAAACTCGTTAAGGTAGGAGAAGGTTAAAGAAACCATAGCAAAACAAAAGGAGAAAAAATTTATGGGTACCGAAGAAAGAGTTAATGCCACTGCTAAAAATATTGAAGGTAAAACCAAAGAAATGATGGGCGACGTTACGGGCGATCCCCAACAAAAATCAGAAGGAAAAATGAAGCAGACCGAAGCTCAAGCTCAACATGCGAAAGAAGATATCAAAGATAAGGCAAAAGAGCATATCGATCGCGCCTAATTAATCATTTGATTTGAGAGGGTCTGGGAACCGGAAGGTTGACCCAGACCTTCTCGATTGTCTCGCCAGAGCGAAGAGGAAATCTGGTGGTTCGATTCATTAGCAATTTGGAGAAAATAATAATGCCTGGATTCCAGCGAATTCGGAAAGCGCTAACGGCATTCCTATTAGTGGGCGCGATCGCGGTGCTGACTGCTTGCGGTGGTGGAACGCCCCAGGCGCAAAAGCCGAATGCCATCACCCCCACCCTGACGAATACCCGCAGTTACTCGCAATTGGAGCGGGGAAATACCCAATCCGGTCAAAGTTTTGGCAATTGGGTAGTGACCACGGCGAAAGGTTTAGTGCAAGATGCCTACGTGCGGGATAACAACAAATTGGGAGTAGTTATTACGCCGCAAGTGCGTCCCAACGAAGTGAAAGATTTAGCCCGTTCTTTAGCCCAAGGGTTTCATAAAAATTTTCCCGATCGCGACTTAAAAGTGTTGATGTACGCGCCGGACAAACAACTCATTATGACTGCCGAATATGACGTGCAGTCCAATCGAATCAATTATAAAGCAGCCTAAATTGCTTGAGGCAAAAGGTTAAAAAAAGCAAGGGTTTAAACAGCCCGGAATTGACCGAATCGCCTCCGATAGAGCAGCAATAAAACGGAGAAAAAATAAAATGGCTACAAGTGAAGAATATAAACGAGAAATCATGCAGGATCTCTCGCGCGGGAGTGTGGAGAAACTGCCAGAAGAGCAACCGGTAGAGGCGAAATACCAATCGTTTGACGATTTTGCCAACCGTTCCACCCGCGAAGAGCGTCATCGGTTATTCAGCGATTCCCTACAGCACGATCGCATTCCACCGGCGCAGATGGAACCGGAACTGAGAAAGGCGATCGAACAGATTAAACCCAACGAACGAGATGACGTAGCGCGAGAATTTCTCAAGCATTTTAAGCACATAGGACTCAGCGATCGCGATTTAGAAAGCCGACTGGTGCTTTCCACACATCACGCCAGCAAAATGAACGCCGACGATGTGGCGAAATTGGCATCCTTCGCCTATCACTCTCACCCGGATATTTTCCGCGATGTACTAGCGGATAAACCCTGGATTGTCAAGTTCTTGAGTAATCCTGTAGTGGCCGGCATTCTCGGAATCGCAGCGGCGAAGTGGCTTAGCTCTCGTCGGTAAGCGTTCTCTAGCATAGAAAAATCGGGGCGATCGCCCCGATTTTTTTCGATCGCAATCATCAGCCCACCACCGGCTTATTCACAAAAATTTACATCAAGCAATCCGGGGGGATATGCGCTCAGCGATCCATGTCCCTTTATAATAATACGTAAGTCAAAACCCTTTTAACCATCGCGCGACCTAAAGCAGCGAGGAACGTGCCCGCATTTTCCTTCGCTCGAACGCAAATTGGGAAAGATTTATGAGCGATAATGCCACGATTAACGAAAACGAAACTGCAACCGATCGCAGTGAAACCGACCCAAATTCTCAGAGCAACCAGGAGACCAAAGTGACTGATTCCTCTATTCAAGACAAAAAGCCACAAAAAAAAGGAGAGATTCAGCTCCATAGCACCCATCGCCTCCCAAATAACCGTCCGATCGGCACCAGCCCCCTCAAATTCTCCGAAACGATTCACTTATCTGGTAATCGCCCGGTAGGGGTCAGCGATTTTGAAGTCACCGATACCCTCTCTGCTTCTGGAGTGCGCCCGATCGGATCGAGTACCATTACCTTGGTCAATAGCCTCAGCGTATCGGGAACCCGTCCCATCTCCACTAGCAATCTCGTAATTTATGACACCTTGATGGGCAACCGCCCGATCGCTTCTAATCAGATTGATGATAGCGAAAAGTTGATGGGGTACCTGGATTAAATTTAGTGTTTTCCGGCTTGGTTCTTGTTATCTCGTTCCTGGGCTTTGCCTGGGAACGACCGAACGAAGCGCCCTTTCAGATTTCAACCCGGCAACCCGTTAAGCTTCCCCGCCCGGGGGACAAGCAGGGGACAGTTCGGCCCTTAGTGCAATTTACGCATTGTTTTAAAGGATTGACAAATGGCCTGGTTTATGATAAAAAACCGCCTACCGTTTGCAGAGGATTTCCACAAAATTTCCGGAAAAGGCTTGACAAAGGTCAAATTTTGTGGTAATTAGCCATCGAGTGAAACGGGGATGCATGGGGAAGCATCCTGCCAAATTTTAATCGTATGGTCCCAACTTCCGGAGACAATTCGACGGTTATCCGGTGCGATCGCCACAGATCGAACCGCATCGGAATGACCGAGGAGGGCGATGATTTCCTCACCGGTGGCCAGATTCCAGAGTTTCACCCTGTTATCCGAACTCCCACTGGCGATCGTCCGCCCATCGGGACTAAACGCCACCGCATTCACCGCCTCCGAGTGACCGGAAAACGTACAAATTTCCCGATTGTGCGCCACATCCCACAGTTTTATCGTACTATCCCAACTGCCACTGGCCAACCGAGAACCATCGGGACTAAACCTCACCGAATTCACCCCGCCGGAATGGCCGGTGAGGGTGCTGATTTCCCGCCCGAGGCGAATATTCCACAACTGAATCGTGCCATCCACCCGACCGCCGGCTAAAATCGTGCCATTTGGGGCGATCGCCACCGATTGCACCTCCCCCACCTCCGAGGAATTTGGCTCAAAGGTGCGGATATTTTTCCCCGTGGAAATATCCCATAACTTAACCGTACCATCGCCGCTACAACTGGCAAAAAAACCGCCATCCGCACTCATCGCGATCGCCAAAATCGAGAGAGAATGACCGGAAAACCACCGTCCAAACTGGCGAATTTTCTTGCCCTTCGCCACATCCCATAAACAAAGTTTCTTATCAGCACTGCCACTCATTAATTGCCGACCATCCGGCGTAAATCCCACGGACAAAACCGACCCTTGATGTCCGCAAAAGCTGGTAATTTTTTCTCCAGAAGAGAGATTCCACAGGGCAATCGTTTCGTCCCAACTGCCACTGGCCAGACGGCTACCATCCGGGGCGATCGCCACCGTAGCAATCCGGTCTGAATGTCCTTTCAGGGTTTGGACGCACTCCCATTTCTTTGGATTCCCCATCACTTTTTTATCCTTCGCGATTGCTTGATTTTCAGGTGCTACGCTTCAGCACCAGAGCGTCATCAGAATGCATCCCTGAAAGCCGAAATTTTACATAATTACAGATTCGGCGTTTGTTTTTCTTCCCGTACCGTCATCGGCAGGCGAATTGTAAAGGTCGAACCGCGCCCCAGTTCACTTTCCACGGTAATTTCGCCGCCCATCATTTGACAAAATTTCTGACTGATGGCCAACCCCAAACCGGTGCCGCCATACTTGCGCGTGGTGGAAGTATCGGCCTGCACGAATGCCGCAAACAGTTTGTCAATTTGTTCAAAACTCATGCCAATTCCGGTATCGGTGACGCGAAATACAATCCAATCCAAGGGTGAATTGGAAAGCCCAAGGTAGCACAGCACTTGATTATCGTTACATTCCAAACAATTTTCCATACACAGAGGCAAGTTGGCTTTCACATCAGAAAAAATAGTCCCGACAGAATTGGGAGGCGAAGGTGAGTAGCGGGTGACTTCTAAAGTGACTTGACCGCGATCGCTAAACTTAGCCGCATTACTGAGCAAGTTTAAGAGTGCCTGCCTTACCTTCGTCAGATCTGCTTCCATCGTACCAATATCCGGCGGACATTTCACAATTAAATGATTGTCATTTTTTTCCACCAGCGGTTCGATGGTTTTGACCACATCTTCAACTAATGTGGGAACGTCAAAGGGTTCCAGGCACAGGTCCATGCGGCCCGCTTCAATTTTAGAAATATCGAGAATATCGCCAATCAGGGAGAGGAGGTGCTTTCCGGCGCGATTGATATTTTGCAGGTCGTCGGTAAAGGCTTCGTTTTCGAGGAGATCTTCTGCCTCTTCTTGCAGCAGTTCGCTATAGCCGATAATGGCATTCAGGGGGGTGCGAAGTTCGTGACTCATGTTGGCGAGAAAGGTACTTTTGGCGCGGTTTGCCGCTTCCGCCGCAGACACCGCCGCTTCTAATTCGCGAGAGCGTTGTTCGAGTTGTTCTCTTCGCACGTCCAATCCTTTGAGCAAGCAACTGACTTGCTGCCCCATCGTGTTGAGGGTGGAAGACAAGACGCCAATTTCATCGGCGGAAGTAAGGGGCGATCGCGCAGTTAAATCCCCACTGGCAAGCAATTGGGCGGTGTGGGTGAGTCCATCCAATGCCCGGGCGATGCGGGTAATGCCCACCCAGGCGATCGGGACCGACAACAGACTTAGCAGCAACAGGGCGATCGACCAAGATTGAGTGCGCGTCGCCACCGCGATCGCCGTTTCACTCCACTGGAGGATTTGCTCCCGGGGCAGAGGGGTTTCGCCCAGGGTCTCCACTAACGCCCTCATATTCTGTTGCACGGCGATCGCGCTGAACCATCCCACCCCCACCGCTATCCAGGAGATTGCCACCAACAGGCTAAACAGGGAGATTAATGAGGTGCGGATTCCCCGGCGGAACCCCTGGGGAGACAATCCCGCCGCCCAGGGATAGTTTTTCAGAAACGGATCCGGTGCAATCGGTTCGCCAGAATTCCAAATTTCGGCGATCGCCCCATCGGATTGAACCTGGCCGATTCGCACGGTTTTCCACAAATGTTGGGTTTTCCCATCGACTTTTACCACTCCTTCCGGTGCGAAAAACTCCAGTCTTTTCGCCGCCGCTTTCACTTTTTTTATATCCGTACAACCAGCTTTTTCTACTGCTTCTTTCCACAAATAAACCGCCATATAGCCCGCTTCTATGGGGTCATCTGTTACCCGATTTTCGCCGTATTTCGCTTTATAGGCGCTGACAAATTGATGGTTTTGCGGCGTATCCACGGTTTGGAAATAGTTCCACACCACCCAATGACCGGCCACGTTCTCTGACCCGATGGTGGCGATTTCTTCCTCGGCAACGCTCGCGGACATCACGGGCAATTTTTCTGGGGTAAAACCGGCTTCGCGAAATTCTTGGAAAAAGGCGATATTGCTGTCGCCGTTGAGGGTATTGAGGATGGCATCCGGTTGCACGGCTTCGATATGGGCGATCGCCGCGCTGACTTTTCTCGACCCCAGGGGAATGTATTCCTCCCCCGCTAATTCCCCCCCCTGCGCTACTAATTGCGCCTTGATAATCTGATTCGCAGTACGCGGAAAAATATAATCCGAACCGAGTAAATAAATATTTCGCTTCCCTTGGGAAAGCAAATACTCTACTGCCGGAATAATCTGTTGATTGGGCGCTGCTCCCAAATAAAAAATATTCGGCGACTGTTCGAGTCCTTCATACTGCAGGGGGTAAAAGAGCAATCCATTCAATTCCTCCAGTATCGGTAGCACCGCCTTGCGCGAGGCACTGGTCCAGCAGCCAAAAATCACTTCTACCTTATCTTCTAAAAGTAGTTTTTTCGCCTTCTGGGCAAAAATTTGTAAATCGCTCGCCCCATCCTCGATCGCCGCTTCCAGCGGACGCCCTAATACCCCACCGGCTGCATTGATTTCCTCGATAGCTAGCAAGGTGGCATCTTTGACCGATACCTCGCTGATGGACATGGTGCCGGTCAGGGAATGCAGCACCCCGACTTTCAGGGGCGCATTCCCTTTCTCCACGGACTCTCCTGCTCTCGCAATCCTGCGACTCATCAAGGTTTGGGTAAAAGTTGGGAAACTGTTCATTTGAGTTAATTTTTCCGCAAGCACTTAGTCCCGATCTGCTAACGCTGTTACCTCTGTTCCAGATCCTTTCTATCCCAATTCTGCCACAACTCTTAGCATATTCTCTTGTTTGAGTCGGTTTCCTCGATAAAATTTTGACAATTCATAACCTACAAAATTCCAATAAATTTCATATGAAATAAAGGCAAATATTGCAATGCATGGTCGGACGATTGTTTCATGTATCTGCAAAAATCCATCAGTTTAGATAAATTAATTGGGAATTGACTAAACCCAAACATTATCCAAATCCAGAATTACCAGTTAAATGACCCAAATAAATAATACCGCCTGAAAATGGATGTTTTTTTAGAAAAAATAATCGGCTAAAAAGTTAGGGTGAATTGAGGATTTCAAATTGGCGATAATGCAGTGGAATCGAACCAACAGAAACAAGAGTCAATCCCCCACTTCTTCCGGCGTCCCCCAGCGGGGAGGGTCTATCCTGCAATCAAACCTCTGCTTGCAGGATAAACCCTCCGAACGAGAATCTTCGCATCTGTGCTAGCCCAGTGCTGCTAAAATAAATTGAGCGAATGGACAGATAAACTGGGTTCGAGTCCAGGAACAGATCCAAAGCCGAATCATGCGGTCACTCATGGTTTCTCGATTGTTTGTTATCGTAAATCCGCACAACATCGAGAAATGCAAGGATGAAGCGAAAAAATTCTTTATTTGGCAGATTGCACCGTTCGCGATCGCTTCATCAAACCGCCCCTCGGATGTCGTAACTGCCAATTGTGTAAATTCAAGAGGTTATCCATGCCCCGATTTCGTTTAGTTTTTATAGCTTTTGTTAGCGTTATCCTGTTTGGTCTCGGATTGGTCGGCTGTACCAATACCGAGGGAACGGTGGCCAATCCCCAACTGGAAGAACAAGTGTTGCAAATTATCCGGGAGAACCCACAAGCGATCGTGGAGTCGGTACAGGCGTACCAGCAGCAAAGACAAGAGGAAATGGCCCAAGCCCAGCAGAATTTTTTAACCCAAATGGTAGAAAATCCATCCACGGCGATCGGGGATTCTCCTACCAAGGGTGCTGCGGATAAGCAAATCGTTCTGCTAGAATTCTCCGACTTTCAATGTCCGTTTTGTGCCCGGGCGCACGACACGGTAAAACAATTTATGCAAAAACATCAGGATGAGGTGACGTTGGCGTACAAGCATTTGCCCCTGACTCAGATTCATCCGGAAGCATTACCCGCCGCTAAAGCCGCATGGGCCGCTCAGCAACAAGGGCAATTCTGGGACTATTACGACGCCCTCTTCCAGCAGCAAGATAAGCTTGGGGAAGCGTTGTATCTGGCGATCGCTGAAGACTTGAATTTAGACCTGGAACAGTTTAACCGCGATCGCACCAGTCCCGCCGCCGAAACCGCCATTCAAGAAGATTTGGAACTCGCTCGCCGTCTCGGGATTTCCGGCACCCCCTTCTTTATTATGAACGGGCAAGTCTTCTCCGGTGCAGTGGATCTCTCGCAAATGGAGAGAGTTCTTTCTGAAGTCAAGCGCCCCGCCAGCTAAAAGCGAACTAATTCCCAGCCCATGCTGGGAATGCGTTCCTCCCCCCTAAGCCTCCGCTTTCTGGTCAATCTCGGCCAATCTCGGCGATGCCTTCCGGCAACAAAGGTGGCTTTTTTATATCAAAAGCTCGATTTAATTAACTGGATAAACTCCCTGAAAATATAACTTTTGAAAGAAGTTAGTGCCACAGAATTCGCGTTATCCTTGCAGTAAGTCATCCAGGCTCGACCCCGACTTTTTTTATATCCACTCCAGCCTTTGGCTGAAAACACGAGCCTAATCGATCCTCATCGCCTTGGCAAGACCTGTTGGTAGGCTTCAATTTTTTCTATAATTAAAGATAAAAGCTTCTCTGGAGTTTCTTAAGTCATCGCCAAACGCCAACTCCGATCGCCGTCGGTGTTGGATGCTAGAGCAACAGGAGCAACAGGGGCGATCGCGCACCGATTCGGAGTGTGGAACGATCCGGAAATTATCTGGTATAAAGAAGACAGCCTTCCACTGTCTGACGTTTCGCGTCCAACCACCAACTTCCCAAGGGCAAAGGAAAGTCCCCAGGAAAATCCATCACTTGTAAAAAAATTACAAACTGCATCTACAAGCAGACTCGCGAGAGTCTCCTTTTACGCTAAAAATTAGTTTTCCAGAGAATTTTAGACTCGTTCTCTAGCAAGATTCACCCAGAGTTAACCTCAATAGATATCGGAGCGGATGAGACAACCATGACTTATCAAAAACCCACCTATGTAGATTCTTCCCCTAGAATTGCCGAACCTGAATTCAATCAAACCACCGAATACGAACAAGTCATTTACAATTATTTCTTAGATTTAGTTAGAAATGATTCTTCGCAAATCGTTGTAGAAAAGTTCAAAAACTTGTTTTTGTATTTTATCAATGATGAAGAAAGTAATTCAGAAGCTCTCAATGCCTTGTTTCGCGTAATTTATGAAAATGACGAGGAAAAATTCCATAAATTACTTAATCGCTGTTGCTACATTTTGGTCAACAACTGGCAGTCAGCGCGAAATTATGGGGCAATTCAAAACCTGATTCAAGTTTTTGAAGACAAAACCCTCGATTACGAAACCACTTCCATGAGCTTGGAGCGCATTCGCGCTTGGGTGAAAAACTTTTCTCAGAGCCAAGACTACAAGGAACTCAAGCTGTTTACTTCCAGAGATGATGACGGACCGTGGAGTCATCGCTATTCTTCTTATTTGCTCACCCATCAATACATTTTTGGCAAGTCTAAAGAACAGCAAGAAGCCGCTAGAGCGCTTTCCCAGCAAATTAAAGAGCGCTTTAAGTTTGACCTCGCCATGTACACCGCCCGTTCTAAATCGGGCGGCGGCGATCGCACCGATGCCACTCCCACGGAAAACCCCACCCAGCTAGGCGAAGACGTGCTGCGTCTCATCAAAACTGTGGTCACAAAACGCGGCGCTTTTAGCTATATTAACTTTGCGAATATTTTCGTCAATCAAACCGAAGGGGTAAGCTACAAAGCCTTCAAACAAGCGTTAAAAAAATATTTGATATTTTCCGTAGAACACCAAGGCTTTGTCAAAACCCTCAACACCCAATTATCTGCCAAGCTCAACGACCTAAATACCGAATCCGAATCGGAAACCCTCACCGAGCCCCTGAAGCAAAATACTTGCCAAAAAGTCATCGAATACCTGACCACCGAAAATCAGCAAGAGCCGTCCCTCTTATTTGTGCTGTTGCTCAACAATGGCAATCCCTTAACCTTGGCGATCGTGCTGCTAAAAATCGTTCTGATTTGCGAAAAAAGTTATCCCCATCTCGAAGCCTGTTTGGCTAGCTTAATTCGCTACTATGAAGAAAGAACTCAATCGGAATGTCGATGGTTCATTTACTTCTTGGAAGTCGTGCGAATTACCTTCGCGATTTATGCCGATAATGTGGAATACACTGTGGTAAAACTCGATAAACCCTCCTGCAATAATCCGTCGGATAGTGACGAAGAAGAATATCGAATTTTTTCCTTTGTTAAAAAACGACTGCAAGAAAAAATCGCACTCATGGAAAATGGGTCGAATTCAAACGCTTTGGAAGAAAACCTTCCGGCGGAGTCGGGAAATTTGGCTTAAAACCCCTCCCAACTCGAATCCCTCAATCCGAAACAATCCAAAACCGCCCCAGAAAGCGAGACCCCTGGGAAACCCCTGGGGCGATCGCTCCGCTCCATCAGTCCCACTCTGCTAGCTTCATCCCCATCCCTCCTCACCCCTTCTCGAAGCTCGGTTATTGCATATTGTTAACAAATGATAAACTAACAGTTTCATAACCACAACAAGTGTATTTTGTCAATAGCTTGGCCAAAAGATATCAACTTTTATGAGTTTTTATCAACTTTCGGTCGAAAGGTTAACAAATCTTGACAAAATTCTTCCCTCAACTTATCAACTTTTATCAACTTTTATGCATTGACAGATTAGGGCAGCCTGCTTAACCTGGAAGCAAAAGCTCCAAACACAGATATCGAGATAGCCTTTTCTCGTGCGACTGGGTGAGGCATCTGCTCGGGATAAGCAAGTGCAAAGGTCTCAGTTCCTAGTCGCTATGGGCGGCAAATCCGGTGTTAATAACGCAGGAAAAACGCACCTCAAACCACTCGGAAACGCCATCGAACTTGCCACTCAGCGAGCATCGAACGCAACCTGTGTTGAGTAGAAAAGTAAGCGTATTGGCAGATTGAGGAATGGAACGATGAGTAAAAAATTTATTTCTCGCAAAAATAATTCGCACCACAGCGGTGAAGGCAAAAACCAATTTGCTTCTCGTCCCTTTGCGCCAGCACCCACACCGGAAGTGCAGGCAAAATCCGAGCCAAAAAACCCAGAGCCAAACCAGACTCCTGAAGAAATTCCCAGCAGCGATCGCCTGTCTCGAATCGAGATTACCCCACCCAACCCCATCCAACCGAAACTCACCATCGGCGCACCCGGGGATAAATACGAGCGAGAAGCAGATACCGTAGCGCGCAAAGTGGTCAGTCAAATGAATTCGCCTTCCCTGCGCGCCCCGCAACCCGAACAAACCTCTGTGGGCGAATCCATTCAGCCCAAAATCTCAATTTTGCCCAAATCAACGCTACAGCGCCGGGAAACAGAAGCCCCCCGGGATGTGGAATCTTCTATCCAACAAGCGCGCGGTAGCGGACAACCGATTTCCCCCACCATTCGCCAACCGATGGAACGAGCCTTTGGCGCAGATTTTAGCAGCGTCAGAATTCATGCCAATTCTCAAAGCGATCGGCTCAACCAATCCATTCAAGCCAAAGCCTTTACCACCGGTCAAGATATTTTCTTCCGCCAGGGAGAATACCAACCCGAAAGCCAAGGAGGAAAGGAATTACTCGCCCACGAATTAACCCATGTAGTGCAGCAAGGTGGCTCCACAGTTCAGCAAAAAACTGAACCCAAGATTCAACGAAATGAACCTACAACAAGCACCAGAAATAAAGAAATATTGAATGAAACCATAACGCAATTCACCAAGCTTTGTCGCGAGTGGAAGGATACAGTCAACGGCATACTGAATAATATGGCAAGAGATACTGGCGGCAAATTAGTATTTGCAGACGTGAAAGCAGACGAGCGAATATTCCTCAAAGCCCAGACAAAAATTAGCTGCGAGAATAAGACAGATATTACCAATGTAATCAAAGACATCAAAGATGTTTTGCGGAGTTCTATTGTTTATTCAACTTTTGAAAAATTGTCAGAGGGATATCTAAAAATCATTAATACAATGGAGGACTGGAAAATGATAGACAGAATCATTAAAGTTGAATCAACTTTTGAAAAAGGCCAACAAAAAAAATCCGGTTATAGAGATGCAAAATTAGTCTTCGGAATCAAACCACCCGGGTGGGAAAAGGACAAAAATAATCGCCCTTTCCTATGTACGCATCTTGCTGATTTCATTCCAGTAGAAGTGCAATTCCATGTAGGAGTGGGATTAGTAGTGAAAGAGGGAGCGCTATACGACCAGGCTGAACCCGACTACGACGAAAAGACTAAAACCGTACCTGAAGAAAAGCGTAAATGGAGCTTTATAGAAGTTTCAGGTGACACCAAAAAATTTAAAGCCAAAGAATTTTTGGAAAAAATAATTGCCAGATGTAACGAAAAAATGATGAATGAAAATACTGAAGCAAGCGACAAAAATTATGTAGCAAGATTGGAAACAGTTAGAAAAAAAGCTCAAGATTTAATAAAGGAGCTACCCACTGACACTACCTTACCATTGGATCATTACCTTTATGAGCAGAAGCAAGCGTGGGAGGCATATAAGAACAGCAAAGATCCGAATAAACAAAAACCTGCTATTCCAGAAAATGACATTGACAAATATTATGAACTGTACAAGAAGCTATATGAGGTAGCTTATGAGTATAGCAATTGGAATGAAGAGAAAGGCAATGAGCTGAGTAAAGTTTTGAAAAACATGACTGAGGGTCCAAAAATATTAGCTGTGCTTCAACGAGGAGGTTTCCCAAAAAAGAAGCCGACACATTAAACATCGAACGAAAAGATTGCAACAAGTTAAAAGCATCTGATGATAGAGTTCGCAATCCCGCGCAATCGACTCCTGTATGGCGTCGCAATAATGTCTTTGACCCTTTCTGCGATAGTGGCGATCGCGACAGTGCGATCGGATTGTCTAATTCGCCGCAATTCGCGATCGCCCTCAAACTGCCCACCCACACTCCCCCAACTCTTTCCGCAATTGTACGCTTCGCGGCGTTAGGGTCGGAAACCGATAGGGAATTAAAAACACACCCTTCGGGATTTGAGAATTCGTGTTGTGACTCCTGACTTCATACCCCATGCGACGCAAACCCTGAAGGCGATCGAACACCTCCGCCACCTCAACTCCCCATAACCACGCCATCTCTGTTGCTGGCAATTGTTTTGCCACCCCGATTCCCGCCACCACCGATTCAACCACCCGCCAGAAATCCGTCACTTCCAACCCCGGGTGAAAAGACAATTTGGCGCTAATTTTCGGCGCGTACTGATAATAACCCGAAAGCTGAACCAAATCCGCTTTACCAGTTATTTCAATTAGTTTTTCCTCAAATCCTTTCCACAACGCCGTAAAGACTCGCTTGTCCAATCCTTGCCCTGACAAGCAGACTTTCTCGGTACCCAATCCCCAACAGTGATGATTGTCAGCGGGAAAAATGGCGATCGCATAGTCATTTTCCCCCTCCCCAATCTCCCCAATTCCCGCTGTAATCCGCCAACACTTCGGCGTCAACGCATACTCAATCTCAACCCGCACGCTATCCAGGATTTCTGCTTCACTCCAACCAAAATCCACCGACAAAAATCGCCGCCTCTTTCCCTTACCACAATGCCGAGATAATGTCAATGGTTTGGGGGGTTTTTTCGGAAGCAATGCGATCGCCTCCCTCGCCTTTTGTTCGTATCGTTTCGTCAACTGGCGCTTGCGCCGTCGAAATCCCAACCGCTTATTTGTCGGCAAATACTGCATCGGAAACGGCAACTCATATCCCATCACCTGATGCAACAAACTCAGCCCCAACATCCGCCCCAATTGCGGCGGCACCGAATTGCCAATTTGTTCCCGACAAACCGCATCAGTTCCCACCAACTCATACTCATCCGGAAACGTTTGCAACCGCTTTAATTCCGCCACCGAAAACCGCCGATTTTCCCAGCTAAACGGGCCGGTATATTGTCCCCCTTTCGCTTTAATCGTTCGCACCGGCAGTTCCGGATCCGCCTTATAAAGAAAATCCGAAAACTTCGCTCGCCAACTAAAAATCGGCTGCGGATGACCCATCCGTTCCGTGTAAAAACTGTAATTCAACCCCGGCGGAATATCCTTTAATAAATAGCCGTACCGTCCCCCAAGCTCCCATTTTGCCTCAAAATTCTCCGCACCCGCCACCGCTTCCCCAGCGGTATAAAACGGTTCTTTTCCTGGAGAATCAAGACCATGCGTTGGATAGGGAAATAAATAGTTTCCGGATTTTAATCCCACAATAAACAACCGCTCTCGATGCTGCGGTACTCCATAGTCTGCCGCATCCAAAACGCGATAGAAAAGCTGATAACCCGCCGCTTGAAATGCCTGCTGAATTTCTTGCCAAGCGTCTCCCTTTTGCGCCCCAGTAATTCCCGAAACGTTCTCAAATAAAAAGCCTTTCGGTTGCAGGGTTTTCAGTAACCGGACGTACTCTTGAAATAGGGTTCCTCTGGCATCATGGGTTCCCGCCACCCCCGCCGCCCTACGCCCTGCAGCAGAAAAAGATTGACAGGGTGGCCCACCCACGATAAAATCGACTTTCAGTTCCGGACTCGGATAAAATTCGCGGATATCAATGCAAACGGGTTGCGCCTTTTCCAACCATTTTCCCGGTTGAGAATTGTGGGTTAACGTTTGAATGTATTTCCCTTCCACCTCCACCATCTGCACCATATCAAACCCACAGTCATGGAAGGCGATATCCAGTCCCCCGCCCCCGGAAAATAAGCTGAGGGTTTTGATAGGAGTATGCCCGGTTTTGATAAGCCATTGGCGGATAGATTTGCCAAAGCGATCGCACCATCCCGGTTCGCCACTGATTGCCAATGCAGTTAACATCTGTTTAAACCAACTTTCATCGCCTGCAGTATCGGGCAGTTCTAATGGTAGAGACAGTTGTTTCATGGGTTAAATTGAATGCAAAATACCCGCCAGGGATTAAAATCCCTGACTAATAGCTAAAGTCCTCTGAAGAGGACTCTGTTTTATTCTAGGTTTTTATGATGCGGTAGGGTGGACATTGTCCACCCTACTTCTCCTGACAAATTACCCGTAGGACTCCTCGGGTTCCGTTCCCGTGGGCATCAAAACGGGTCGTTTGGAAATCGACAGGGTTTCTAAAAAGGCAAAGGTCAGATAAACCGGATTTAACAACAAATATCGCTTCCACAAGCGACCCGGTTCCTGAGTCAATCGGTAAAACCATTCCAGTCCCCGTTGTTGCATCCAAGGGGGTGCCTGGGATACCGTACCGGCATGAAAGTCAAACGCTGCTCCCACCGCCATCAATGGCATGGGTAAATGATTTCGGTATTCGTAAACCCAGACTTCCTGACGGGGACAACCTAACCCAACAAAGGCGATCGCCGCGCCACTATTTTTAATCCGGTTAATCACTTCCTCTTTCTCATCCGCTGTTAACCGACGAAACTTAGAGGGTTCCGCACCGGCAACTTTTAACTCGGGTTCCTTGCGGTGCAAATTGTCTAATAGGCGATCTAAAGTCTCCGGTTTGCTGCCGTAAAAATAGACGGGTAGCCCTTCTTTTGCGGCTGCTTCCAAGACTTTTAATGTCAGGGTCGGACCATAGACGCGATCGGGCAGTTTAATCCCGTGGATCCAGTTGAGCGCCCAACGCACGGGTTGACCATCCGGCGTCACCATATCCAAGGCATTCAGGCGGCGACGATGCACCGGATCGTAGAACCCGGTCATCACCCCATGAACCGCCAACGCCGTCATTGCCAGAGGCGATCGCTCCTTCGCCGCCCGAATAATCGCATCAACACCATGTTCGTAATCGATGGCCGATATTTTTACACCCAAAACGGGGTATTGTCCTTCATTAATCACCCCAACCCCCTCATTTATGTAAGGAATTTTTATGGATTCTATTCTTAGCAATTAGCACCCTGGCTAATTGCTAAGGAGGAAACTTGAAAAAATTAGTAGAACACCCTGGATTTTGATAGCTGTTGGAGACGCGATCGGTGAAACAATAAAGCCGTTCAAGCGCTCCAGCGAGTTTTGTTAAAGTCGTAGATTTCTTGGAAAATGTCCCTGACACTAGGATAGCTTAGTTTCCATTCCGGATAGTGGGATTTGAACTTAGTTAAATCGCTGATGTACCAGATATGATCCCCCATGCGATTGGTCTCGGTGTAGCTCGTTTCCATTTTCTTACCCGTAATTTCCTCGCACATGTGGATCCCTTCGAGAACCGAGGTATTGCTCTCGCGACCGCCGCCGAGGTTGTACACTTCAGCAATGCGGGGTTTTTGGACAAATGCATCGATCGCGCGGATCACATCAGTGCAGTGGATCACGTCCCGGACCTGCTTGCCCTTGTAACCGATAACGGTGTACGGGGTGCCGGTCATGGCGCATCTCATCAGGTACGAAGGGAACCCGTGCAATTGGGCACCCGAGTGCTGCGGCCCACTGAGCACGCCGCCCCGAAACACGGCACTTTTGATGTTGAAATAGCGCCCGTATTCTTGGACGAGGAGATCCCCCGCCGCTTTGGAGGCCCCAAACAGGGAGTGCATGCTTTGGTCGATGCTCATCTCTTCCGGGATCCCGTTTTGGTAGGCATGGTTGGGGTTGATTTCCCAGCGAGTTTCCAGTTCGACCAAGGGGAGAGTGTTGGGGCGATCGCCATACACCTTATTGGTGGAACAGTGAGCGAATACCGCTTCCGGACAGAACTGCCGCGTCGCCTCCAGCAGTACCAGAGTACCATTGGCATTAATGGTGAAATCCGTAAATGGCTCCTTAGCCGCCCAGTCGTGGGACGGTTGCGCCGCCGTATGGACAATGGTGACGATATCCGATTTGTATTTCGAAAAAATCTCGTTAATGCTTTCGGTATTGCGGATATCGGCTTCGTAATGTTCGTACTTATCGCCGAGTTCTTTACCGACTCGTTCCCGATTCCAATTGGTAGAGGCGTCTTGCCCGAAGAAGTATTGGCGCATATCGTTATCGATGCCCACCACCTTGTAACCAGCTTTGCCGTAAAACAGGGCAGCTTCCGAACCAATGAGTCCGCCCGACCCGGTGACGATGACTACAGACATTGTTTTCTCCTGTGGTTTTGCTTTGCGTGGCAACCCGTCCCCCCGATTGCTGGGGTGAATTCTTCCCCTAGATTATAGGCAGGTAAAGCGATCGCAACAGATTTTCATCGGTTAGTGGAAATCTTTAGCGCGGGTGTAAATTTTCATCAATAGCTGATAATTGCGTTCAGCAGTGTATTTCGCCTCGAATTCTGCCCTCGCTTCACGGCGCATTTCGGCAAGTTCACGGGGACGATCCAATGCGAACTCCACTTGCCTTACTAGGTCATTGGCATCCCCGGGACGAAAGAAAAGACCCGTCCGTCCCCGATCCACCAATTCGGCGATCGCTCCGATATTTGCTGCGATCGCTGGCGTTCCCTTGGCAAACGCTTCTATCGCAACCCGGCCAAACGTCTCGTACCATTCCGATGGAAAGATAATAAATTTGGCTTCCCCCATCAGATCGTAAACTTCCGACAAAGGACGGCGACCCAACCATTCCACATTTGGCAGTCTCTGTACTGCCTGTTCTACCAGGGCAGCTAAGGGTCCATCTCCGACAATTTTTAGGGGAATCCGCTTGTCCAAACGTTCCCAGGCCGCTAGCATCGTCTCCAATCCTTTTTCAGGGGAGAGTCTACCCACAAAAAAAGCATACCCGCCTTTTCCCTCACCCACTCCAGGATCGGCGGAGACAAAGTTGGGTTTGACCACAATTTTCTCGGCGGGTAAACCCGCTTCGATAAACTTACTGCGGGCAAAATGGGTGAGGGTCACGTAAACATCCACCATTTTTGTCCAAGTCTGCAAGGCTCGGTGTACCGTCTGCATTGCCACCACCGTCGCCGAACCCGCACTATTGTCCCGATAGCAAGCGTGAACGACTCCCGGCCAAGGAATTACCTTACCCATACAGTCTTCGCAGACTCGTCCCTCGCGGAAAAAGAAAGAATTCGCGCACAACAGACGGTAATTCCGCAAGCTTTGAACCACGGGAATGCCTTCCGCTTTAGCGGCATAGTAGACCGAGGGCGAAATCAGGGGGAAAAAATTTTGAACGTGAATCAGATCGTAGGGATTTTTTTTGAGTCGTTCTCTGACACTTTGATAGCTTTCCATCGACCAGACGGTCCGGAGGGCAACGCGCAGATTTCCCAGTTGCGCTACGCGATCGTTGTGGTCTTCGTAAACATCCACTGTATGGTTGTTTTCCCGTAAAAGCCGTTCTTCCGCTTCTCGGGACTCGTCTTCTCCACCGCGAATCTGATAGCGATTATGTATGCTGAGAATGTTCACTTTATCAATCTCCTGTTAATTTTAAAAATGGAATAAATACCCTACATATTGAGGTATTTTTTAAGCCCCTGAATTTACAGCATTGCCAACACTCTAGTAAAAGTTTCTCCACATAATTTTACTCCCCATTTAGGCAGGTTTTTCCCCGAAGATTTTTTTTAATTGACACTTTTTTAACTCACTATTTAGTAATTCACCTCATCATCTATCTCATAATAATTTTTCAAAGTATTAATCTTGCATAGACTAAGAGCCTTTCCTGAAATAAAGCTCGCCTAGCATAATTTGTATTTTTTTTCCCGGATTATTAACAGTGAACGCTCGGGACTTACCCAACCCACCGATTTGTAGGGTAGGCAATGCCCACCATCTCCTAGATTTAGAGCAATTCCCAGCCCATTGCATACCTCCTAAAAGCTCTTGTTTGCAACCCGTTTTTTTTCTATAAAGTACGGCAGATTTCCACGCAACTTAACCCCCCTTAATGGGTTACGGTGACTACAGACATTGCAGTCTGCTGTTGTCTGGGTGTGTTTGGCAACCCCTCAGCCCTGTTGCTCGGGTAAATTCTTCCCCTAGATTATAGGCAGGTGGGTGTTTCTCTTCACCAGGGAGCCAGGGTATCCAGTTGTCTGCTTAACCGGGTTGGCGATCGAGAATAGCTCTTTCCCCCCTCACCCTTTATGGTTTAGCATTTCAAGACTTTATGATAAGCAAATTTCATTTTTTCCGCCAGTTTTTCCCAAGTGTATTTTTCCAGCACTTTATGATATCCTGCTTCACCCATTTCATGGCGTCGGGAAGGGTTATCCATTAGCTCGATAATTTTTTCGGCAATTTGAGGGGCATCCTGTGTGACTAAAAAACCATTGCTACCCTCATTGATGACTTCTCGAACGGCAGGAATATCTCCGCCAATGACTGGTTTTTTCATCATCCATCCTTCCGTGTAAACCCCACCAAAACTTTCCTGCATTGAGGGAACGCATAAAATATCGCTAGCGGCAATGGCATCGGTTTTGTCTTCTAAACTGACGCTTCCGAGTTCCAGGATCCTTGGTTCCTTGACTTCGGCAAACAGTTTTTTAGAAAAATCGGTGCGCGGGCCGATAAATACAAACCGGACATCAGCATGTTTTTGCCATACTGTTTCAGCAGATTTTAAGAGATATTCTACTCCTTTGTATTGATATTGCTGCCCCAAAAATAATACGACAGGATTTTCACCGATTGAGTATTTTTCCCGGAAGCGAGCGGCATCTGCTTTTTCTGCTAGCAGGGGTCCGATTCCCGTGACAAATATTTTTTCTTCTTTTACTCCCAGGTGAATTAACGTTTGCTTTTCTACGTTTGTTAGGGCAATTACGCCATCTGCTTCACGGTAAAGATTGATGTATTCCCGATAATTAAATCCCACCCATCGCGGATGATGTAGCGGGACGAATACGAAGGGAACGTTCATTTTTCTTGCCACTTTAAATGAAGCATAACTAAAGCCTTCTCGACCCATCCTGACGTTTTGAATTAGATCGGGATTATGGGCATATCGTTCTATTTTTGGAGCCAGAATGTTAGAGATTTTATCAATGGACTTTTTTTTGAAAGCATAATATCCCCAAACAAAGGGAATCAAAGCGTTTCGTTCTTGCTGAGTCAAGGTGATTTGTTTAACATCCACTCCCTCGATTTCATATTCTTTAATTTGTTGGGGGGATCTAAGGGTTGTTCCCAGCAACCAATCCGTGCGATTCTCCGTCCATTGAGTGAGGACTCTAACCCGATTTTCTTTAGCTAATGTCGAGACAATTTTATGAGTGTGGAGTTGAGCACCGCCAATGGCGGGGGGATAGGCAGTAATCGTGTAAAGTAGGTTCAAAGAAGAATCAGACATGCTGCTTGCATTGAGTAAAATAAGTCCCGGCTTCTATTATAGCGATTCTCATATTGGTGAAGTAGAGAATTTTTCTGGATTCGTTGCCTGCGCCGGAATGACAGAAACCGTTGCGTACCACATCAATTTGAGACCTGCTATCTTTCACAAAAGCTGTGATTTTTTTAATCTGTAAGATTATTTTCGTCTATGTTGGCACTCAAATTTAGACTCCATTACGGCGACACCAGCGCGGTAGAATCCCAATCCCCTAATAACAAGCCTTTTCGTAAATATCCATGAGCTGCTTCTAGTTTTGTGTTGCAGTGTAATTGGAGTTCAACCTCATTGTGACCTCTTGAAGCATCTTCTTCACTTCTTGTGGATTGGCTAAAATCAACGTTACCAGATCGCCCAGGTTGTGTGAATCCCCGGGAGAGAAGAGGATTCCCGTGGCAACCGAGGCACTATTTTTCCCACCAAACTATAATATCCTCGCCAGCAGGAATTTTGTAAAGGTTATCGAGTAGTAAGATTCTCATTGGGCGACGCTGTTGGTGAATAAGGGTGACGAGTTCATCTCGATTTTAACTGACCCAACACCTAGAGTTTTCTTGGACGAGCGCCCAAGTCAGCTTCCGTCAAGGGCCTCTTACCCTTTTCCCAAGCGCTCGACCTTTCGCCTGGTTGCGAAGGATGCTTTCAATCGTCTAAGTGAAAAGCGATCGCCTCTTCACTCCCCGATCCGCACCCTGACGCGCCGATCCGTACTTGTGCCCCTCGCCTTTCTCCCACTCCTTGGCTAATTGTGTAGTTTTTGTAAAATTATGGTTCCAAATCCCCACACCCCAACTAAAATTGATAGAATACACAGCACAGATCTTCAGGAACTCACGCCGAACTCGGTTTTTGGAGGGAAATCTCGAATCCCTATCTCCCTCAACTCCTTAACCTCGCTAAACCCCTAATTCGGAAGGGTATTTGCATTCTCGTCTCGGGGGGAGTCTTAGGGAGCGATAGATTATTTTTTCTGATTCTAGCAGATTATAGCTATCAACTGATGTTATTCAACAGTCTTCCTTTTTTACTGTTAGTTCTCCTAACTTTTTCGATTTACTACCTGCCGCGATTTCAAAGGGTTCAGGTTCCCATTCTCATTGTTGCTAGCTTTGTGTTTTATGGGTGGAGTTCTCCCTTGTTACTGCTGCTGTTATGGTTGTCGATATTCATTAACGCTATCACCAGCTTCAAAGTTGCCCAAACTTCTTGTAAAAAAAGGCGTTTGTTGTGGGCCACTTTGGGAGTTTTTAGCAACTTAACAATCCTCAGTCTGTTCAAATATGGTTCCTTGCTAACCAACCTGGGTCTAACCTTTTTTAATGTTGCCAATCCACCAAAGGGCATTATCTCCTTAATTTTACACTTACCCTTGCCAATTGGAATTTCGTTCTACACCTTTCAGGGGATTAGCTTGGTGATAGACGTTTTCCGGGAGGAAGAGATGGGGGCAGAAGCCATTTCAAACCCACAGGCAGTTGCTCCTGAAAATTTCAAAGAATATCTGTTTAAAACTTCCTTCTTTATTTCGTTCTTTCCTCAGCTCGTGGCCGGACCAATTGTGAAAGCCAAAGATTTTTACCCTCAGATACAACCTAAATATTGGCAAGAAATTCAATGGAATCTGGTCTTCCGCTCTCTCGTCACTGGCTATTTTCTCAAAATGGTGATAGCCGATAATTTGAAAGACTATACGTTCTGGATCGACTATCCTTATTACCAAGGTTTGGGAACGGTAACCAACCTAGTCTTGTTGTTTGGCTACTCGATGCAAATATTTGCCGATTTTGCAGGGTACTCCCTAATCGCGATCGGCATTGCCGCAGCTTTTGGATACCGTCTCCCCGACAACTTCAATTTTCCCTACATTTCTCGTTCGATTACCGAATTTTGGAGACGCTGGCACATTTCTTTATCGACCTGGTTGCGAGATTACTTATATATTCCATTGGGTGGCAATCGGAAGGGAAAAACGAGAACTTATTTTAACCTGATGCTGGTGATGACTTTGGGGGGACTGTGGCATGGAGCCGCTTGGAGTTATGCCGTCTGGGGAATTTTTCATGGTGTAGGGTTAGCAGTAGAAAGATTAGTGGGAATCGATAAGAAAGTCAAACATCCTAGGTTAACACCCAAACCATTTTGGCAGCAGTGTCTCGTCGATTTCTTAAGAGTTATTGGAGTTTTTTGCTTTGTTTCAATGGGATGGCTGTTGTTCAAATTGCCGCATTTTAGTCACGCCATCGATTTTATCGTCACCTTGTTTCGGAACGTCAACATCAAACCGGGATTAACCTACATCGTTCCCGTGATGATTTTTTCATTGCCGGTGATGCTTTATCATCTTCCGCATTTTCCTCCGTTCCAAAAAGCGATAGAAGTTTATGGAGATCGCTACTCCACAAAGCGAATTGGGAGGTGGTGTAACGACCTGATATTCGGAATAATGCTCGTACTTTTGTTTCTCAACAGTGGTAGCGCTAATGAGTTTATCTACTTCCAATTCTAAGGTTTCTGTGACATTTTGCCTCAAACAACCGATGCGATCGCTGCTGCGCCCCCTCGTAGTATGTCTGTTTTTCTTGGTGTTGTATTACACCTTAGTTGTGGGTGGAGTCATTCCCGCGAGTGATGGCATCAATCAACGTCAAGTGAACCAGATCAAAGCAGAACGCTACATGTATAGCGTTCGCGACCCTAACCTGGTTCTCGTCGGCAGTTCGATGACGGCGGTACTCCAAGAAAAATACTTTGATTATCCTCAAGTGACGAATATCGCTTTATCGGGAGAAAGCAGTCAAACCGGATTAAAATTGGTTGCCCTAAAAAACAAAAAACCCGAAATTTTGTTAGTTGAACTTAACTATACCCTAACTCTAGAAACCGATTCAGAAATCATCGGCGCGATTCAGCATCCCCTGTTACAGTTCGTAAAAACCTGGTTCCCAATTTTTAGAAACGAATACCAACCCGTCAGCGTCCTGGTTCATTATCTGAAAAGTCACTTCGGTGGGAACGCAGATTCGGCATCGGCTCAAATTCCCACTCAGGATTTGAGAGAAAAATTAATCGCCAGAGTCATCGAACGAGAACAGGATAATTTATCCCCTAAAACAAAAAAAGAGATGGCAAAACAATCCAAACTCATCAAACAACAGCTTATTGAAATTCAGAATAAAGGCGTGCGGGTTGTTTTATTTAATGTCCCTGGGGAAGTGCGGGTTGCCAAAACACCCCAAAGACAGCAGGAACGAGCGCTGATTCGATCGCTATTTCCGGCAGATACCTTTGAGTGGTTGCCAGAACCCGCTACAGAGGATTGGATCACTTATGATGGGATTCACTTAGTTCGTCCCGATGCCAAAAAATTTGCGCGATTTATCGAAGATCGAGTGATGAATTCTCAAGACTTCCAAACAGGGGCAATGTGAAATCATCAAAGCTTTTATGAGGACGAGCGCTCAGATATCGGATCCGATCTGCGAAGCCATGTTTTCCAATAAAATGGGACTCAGACCAATCTTTACGGAATCTCCTTGCCAGTAGTGGCGATCGCCACTCAACTCTCGCACCTGCTGGATCCCCCACTGGTTTGGTACTGACAACGAGAACTCCCGTTCTGGATTCCAGACAATCCAAGCCTGATAGCCGCGATCGCGTTCCAGGGGGCACACCCAGGTTCCATTCCACTTCGAGTAACAACCACTCATCCGTGCGCCCACCAACCATTTTTGTACCTCAGCATAGGCAACGCCAGCCGGTGTCAGGGTTGTATTGTCCGCTCGCGTTAATTTTATCCTCACTCCCCAACCCGAATCCCAACCAAACCAATAAACGCGCTTCACACCCGCCGCCCAATTCAAAATGTAAGAGCGAGCCACATAAGCGGCAGCTTCTTCCTCAGAAGAAAAGGTTCTATCCCCTAACCATCCCAACTCGGTGTTCCAAAGTGGCTTATTCTCCTGTCCGTGTTTCGCCATCACCCCTTGCACTTTTTGAATCAGCGGCACCATGTTTTCCGGAGGTCCGGGCATCACGTAAAAATGATACCCAATGATATCGGCATACTCCCCTCCCCCTTGACTCAAAAATTCGTCCAGCCACTCGACCCCGGGACTGCTACCCCAATCCCCCGTTGCCGATGGAGAAACCACCGTGATGGTCGGGTCTACTTCCTTGAGAATCTGGTACGCTTCTCGGCACAGTTCCAACATTTCTGCCATCGTACCCGTGTAGAAGCGCTTGTACCCATTCGGTTCGTTCCAGAGTTCATAGTAGTGAATGCGACCTTTGTAGCGCTCTGCAACGGTGCGGACGTAGTTGCGCCAGTCCTCTATGTTTTCGGGGGGTGCCGCTTTCCCCGGACCATACGCCGATGGCTCTTCAGGTCGTTTTGAAGCCCATCTCGGGGAAAAGCCAAGGTACATCAATGGCTCTACTTGATGCTCTTGCGCTAGCTGCAACGATTTGTCCAAAATCTCAAAATTCCATTGGCCTTTCTGGGGTTCTAAGGCAAACCACTCCACATGAGCCGCCACTAAGCGCCAACTGGCGATCGCAACGGAAGGCCAAGGGGTTAGTTGAGTAATGGGTGGGTCTGTGCGATAGGTGGGTATGGCGGCAACGTGATGCAGGTGCATCCCAAACAGGCTTGCGGGAACCTCGGTTCGAGGTTCCTCTAAATTGATACCTCCTTCCCCAGAAATGCCATTTAACCCCACAACAGTGCCTCCGGCGAAAAACAAGAACAGCACGAAAGCGGCAACCGGGCGCTGAATTCGATTCCAAACCATTTTCTCTTGGCTTTTAATCAGTTGTTCTTCTCAGGTGACGACCATCTACCGATCTTCTCGCTCTACTTGAAACGATTGTACATCCTCTCTATCCTACTACCCCTCCGCTCGCTACTCCTATTCTTCCCGCGCTTTAGCTATTTTTTGTATTTTTTATAGCAAGTAATGATTTTTCCAGTCCTAATGAGTTTTCTACAATAATTTTTCCCTCTGGAAAAAGTTCTTCCATCTCCTGTTTATTCAATAACCTTAATTCTGTTAAAAACTTTTCGCAATATTCGGTGCTTGGGCGCGTCAGCAGCCCCCATACTGTAAAATTTCGCAGTAATGGTCGCTGTAGGTCTTTCGGAAGCCAATGAATAAATGGTGTTAAAAAATGAGGCTCTACTGGAAAATATTTGCTGGGTGTTTGTATGAAGTATTGATGAGCTACTCTTTTAATTTCCTTGGCAAAATCAATTTGGGATTGCCAATCTTCCAAATGTTCTATCACTGAATTGGAGAAAGCTATGTCAAATTCTAAATCTTTGAATGGCAGTTTTTTACCATCAGCAACAACCCAATTTATATTGGGCGGCAATTCACTCTCGCTAGGATACAAATTGACAATAGTCACCTTGGGTAAACGGTACCCTTCTTTTTTGGCTAAATTCCAAAAAAATAAATCTCCACCTACATCCAACAACTTACTCGATTCATCTAGGAAAAAAAAATGATAGAACTTTTGCAATCTTTTCCGGCGAAAATACGTTAATATCGGACGATATATTTGGTGAATATTCATTGGCTGACCTACTCGGATGCAAACGGATTCATGGAAGTTGTCGATTCTATTTACTTTCAACCCATATCGAAGGGAAAATAGAAAAACCCGGTTGTGAAGGAGGGAGACTCTCAAGGATAAAAAGTTATTCAACAATATTACCAATTCCGAATGATTGTGTCAAGCACTTGCACCGCCTGTGGGTTTTTCAAAAATCAACGACTTTGAGGGAACGAACCCAACAGATGATATAGCCGAAGAGAATGCAATCCGATGTCCATTTCTCTAGACTGGCAATCGGATTCCAGACCGGGCTAGCAAACAAACCGAATCGCATCAAGGATGTTATCGGCAACAAAATCCGGAGTCAGGTGTTGGATGCGATCGCGCGCTTTCACCCTCATGGATTCCAGCTGTGCATAGGGGATCGACAGCGATCGCTCCAGTGCCGAATACATGTCCTCCGGGTCGTCCGGACGAAACTGCCACCCAGTTTCCCCCTCTTCCACTAATTCTTCTACCGATTGGCTGTAGGAACTCCCCAACATCGGCAACCCAGCCGCCATCGCCTCGTTTGCCACCACCCCCCATTCATCGGCCAAGGTCGGAAATGCAAAAATCCCCCCCTTTGCGTAAACCTCCGCCAGTTCGCTGTACTTCAAATTTCCCAGGAATCGCACCCCTAAATTAGACGGCCACATTTGCTGCTCTAAGCTCATCCGCAACGGCCCATCCCCCACCAGCCAAAATTCCACTTTCCGTTCCGGATGCCCTTTTGCCCAGCGTTTCAGAGTTGAGAAAAAGGGTTCGACCCCCTTGCGCTGCACCAACTGCCCCAGATACAACAGTCGGTAGGCATCTTCCGGCGCTCTCGAAAGGGCAACGGCCAAAAAAGGGTCAATATTAGTGGTGTAGGGTGCGAAAAAAATCCTCTCGTCAGCCACCCCAAACTGCCGGACGTAGCGCGCCCCACTTTGTCCGTTCACCAATACAGCATCTGCCTGGGGCACCAGAAACCTTCGCAATCTTTCCCTCAGCTTTCCCCTCCCCTGCTCGCTATACTCTGAAACCGTCGCCCACAGAATCATCCGGGTATCGGGATTCAACTTGCGATAAAGCAGCGCTTGCAAGGTTCGCATTCCCATTTCCCCAGAAATTACCACATCTGGCCGATACTGCCACAACGACCAAAGCGTATCGTAGGGGATGTGAACGTACAAGTCTTCAGAAAATCCATGAGGATGTTTCCACCTGCGGCGTACAGTCAGGTTTTTCTGTACTGTAACGTTCAACCTTTCCCAATTCGGCGTCCAAAGGCGATTGGCTTCCATTGGAGTGGAGATAAAGACTTGCAAGTCAGGAAGGCGATCGGCTAGTGCCTGATAAAGCGGTAACCGATGCGGTGGAATGAAGTTGGTTAACAAAGCAATTCGTTTAACCATTAATCTGACTCCCCATTTTTTCCCCGAAGACAGCAGCTAAAAGCAATCTGATATAGGGCAGCCCCCAATAAAATGGCCATAACGGCCCTGCATGACGCTGAGCGAACACTTTCCACTCCCCAACGGGCAAGCCCTTTGGCTGACTTACCTTTTTTAAACGTTGGGCGAAATTCAAATTTTGATTTTCCCAGATGTTATTGTCTGGGGAATTGGTCGAGCAGGTGCCAACATACCCAGGTGCTAGCCAGACCTGCCCCCCCTGTTGTCGCACTCGCAACCCATAGTCCATGTCTCCACTGCTGTGGATGAAGTTGGGATCCAGGTTGCCCACCACCTCTGCCACCGATCGCGGAATCAGTACGCAGTTACCGTTCATAGTATGGCAGGGTTGAGGCTCTTGGCTGGGTGGGAGCAACCGAAATTTCAGGGGATGCCACCAGGTACTTCGCACCATCCCGCCGTAGGTCAATTTGCCAGTGTCGGGGTCGCAGGTGGAACCGACGAGAATGTTTTTCGCCGAGGCGCGATCGCCTAAATTCTGGTAAGTGGAGAGCAATTTTGCCACCGCATCCGGGTAAAGCTTCGTATCGTCGTTAAACCAGAGATAGTAATCCGGATCGGCTTTTTCCGCTTCCCTAAAGGCCACCCGCATCCCGCCGTTCCAAAATAGGCTGCCGTTGCCCGGGATAGTTTTGACTTGAGGATACGTTTGTGCCACCGCCTCTGCTGTGCCGTCGGTGCTCGCATCATCCACGAGGTAGATGTTAAGCTCCACATCATCGGGGAGTCTTTGCTTGAAAAGCGCTTCCAGACTTGCCAGAGTTTTATCCTTGCGGTTGTGACAAGTGGCGATCGCGGCTATACTCTTCCGTTTCATCTCTCCAAACCTATGATATTCAAAATTGACTTACTACTATCATCCCCTAGCCGACTCCCTAGAAGATTCTAAAATTTCTTCATAAAGCTTCAAATAATTTCGCGCTTGAACTTTTAGGGTAAATTCTTCCTCTACTTTTTCTCGAGCGCGACGAGACAAACTTTGCCAGCGTTCTTCATCCTCCAACACCCAACGAATTCCATTCGCCAAATCCTCCGCACTAAAACACTCCGCTCGATAGCCATTCTTCTGATGTTCTACAATATCTTTTAATCCTGTCGAATCAAAAGACACCACCGGTGTCCCACAAGCTAAAGATTCCATCGCCGTCTTTCCAAATGCTTCTTGCAACGAAGGCACGATCGTCACATCAGCCGCCGCATAAAGGATCGCCAACGAGATGTCATCGTTCAGCCATCCCAAATAAGTGGTTTTCATCCCTAACTCGGGAGGATTTTCCGGTTCGGAAGAGCCGAACACCACCAATTCGATGCTTTCGCTCAGACCACTCAGCGCCAGTTTTTGCAAGGCGGGGACTAAATATTGAAATCCTTTTCTTTTTTCTGACGTAGCGTTTACTGCGCCAAACAAAACAATTTTTTTGTTGGGATTTAAGCCTAGTATATCCCTGACAACTTTTTTCGGCATCGGCTTATATTTTGATTCGTCCAATGCATTATGAATGACTTGTATTTTTTTGTTTTTGAAAATGCTGCTTTGCCTCGCACAGTCCGCCAGCCAATGACTAATCGTGACTCCTGTAAAATTTAATTTTTCCCATGCTTTAAACTTTTTATTCCAAAATATCCGCGAAATATCGTTTGGTTTACTAGAGTTTAAAGCGGGACAAGCCCCACACTGGTTTATATATTTTTTACAGTCTCCTGAATAATAACAACCGCCGGTAAAAGTCCACATATCCCGCAGCGTCCAGACAATTGGCTTGTTAAATTTTAACAGACTTTCCGGCGTTACAAACGCCAATCCTACCCAGTGCAAGTTAATAATATCCGGAGCAATCTGCGCGACTTTTTTGTGGGTATTTGTCGGCCACCAAGACAGAGAAAATAGCGGCTCTCTTTCTGGGTAAAGAGATAAAGGAAAACTATCGATTTTGCAGCGCAGGGCTTGCAATCCCTTCCTGACTTTTCCAGCCGGTCCCAAGACCGCTGGATCGTGGCTATCTTTAGAAGCCACTAGCATCTGAGATTCGACTCCTGCTTGTTGCAGCGCATTGTGCAGCCAAAAGGCTCCTCTGGCGGCACCACCTTCGATGTCAAATTGACTTAAATGCAAGATTTTCATAGTTTTTCTCCGATCGCTGCCCACATTTTTTCTGACTCCGCTTTTACCGTTTCGTTCACCTGCTGCAATTGAGTGCGAATCTCCGCTCGCTTTCCAGGATTCAGTAGGGTATCGAGACGCTCCATAATTTTGGGATCCGGTTCCAGGAACGAATATTCGGCTACGCCATAATTCTCAAACAGCATGGTGTATTTATGGGACCATCCCAAGGCGAGTGAAGGCACGTTTGAGGATAAAGCCGAGGCAAGGGAGTGGAATCGCGAACCGATAACGAACTGACTCTGAGCGATCGCTTCTTTCAGTTTCAGCGGATTTTCTTCTGTGACGATTTTTACCCGATCGCTATCGTTTTTTTCGACGATTTTTTGCGCCAGTTCGTTATCGAGCTTGCCAGTATCGTGAATGAGTACCTTAACCTCCAACTCCGTCTCGCGACAAATTTTCTCCACTGCCTCATGCAGCAATTTTTTATATTTCGTCACCCACAGTTGCGACCCTCTATCTAAAATCCGACCATTCGGAATTACGCAGCAATATTTGTCTAATTCGTTAGTTTTACTGCCATAGGTTAAAGTAATATCCGGAGCAATCTTAATTTTATCAGGGTCGTTCACCAGAGACATAACATACTCGTAAGAGATTCGATCTCTGGGAAACACCAAATGCGCTTTCTCCAACACCTGAGTCATATATTGTTTCATGCCTTCTTTTTCAAACGGGCCAAATGCTTGTGGCATGAAGATATATTTGCTATGATTTTTCAGCGCCCCATCTAAAAGGATATTGAGATTTTTTACGGGTCTTACGCCCCACTGATCGGAAAATGCAAACCCCGAAATATCAAAAATCGCGTCAACATCTTTCCATTTGATTGTTCCTTGTGGATCCTTTCTGAAAAATCGCAGAATGCTACCAAACTTGAAATAGCGCTCGAAGGTTTTCCCCGCCCCGACATGAAACAGAGGATAGTCCAAAATTTCCACGCCTAAGCTGTCTATTTCCTCTTTGGTCCCAATGGTGGGACTTACGCAAATCCGGCCCCCCGGAAATCTTTGCTTAAGTGCTGCAATGCTACTCAGCAACATTAACTGAGCACCTTTATTGTAAAAGTTTGCTCCCACAATCAGAAAATTCATGTCCCTCTTTTCCTGGTTGACGAATCCTGGTTGACGAATCTAGATACTCGGTAATTAACACCACCAAGTTCTTCTCTTTTCCTTGTCCTCTACTATTGACTTCCTCAAAATTTATTTCTCTCCATTAGCCTAGGGAGTTAATTTTCTCGACAGTTTACGTATTTTCTTTTTGATTTTGGTCATTAAACTTGGATTGTGCATTTTATTAAAATACAAGGTGTCTGCCTCATCTTCTCTAATAAAAAAATTAGGATGTACGATTGGAAACTTTAATTGGTGGACTTTTAATTTGCCAAAATCACCCGGACGTTCTGCCGTATGAGTTGAAGCCTCTTTTTTAAATCCGATATTTTCTACCATATTGGTATTGGGAATAATTGTGTAATTCCCATTCCACAAACAGGTAAAATGCCATTGATAATCCCAGGTATCCACTTCTCCGGCATAGACTTTATCAAAAATCTCAGTTTTTTTGTCCGCTTCTGGTTTATTGCCAACCATGTCTATCAGTCGGTTTTGTTTTTTCAGTTCGGGCCATAAACTCATGTTGACGTCGTAGTGCTGCCAAGCGCGACGCCAACTCGCCCATCCCCAAATATGAGTGCGTCTGGAAAAATAGTAGCTTTCTTGTGGATTTTTGCCAGTAATGCCGAAATTGCTCCCGGCGATATGCATGACTCGCGTATCCTGTCGGTAGCGCTGAAGAAGTTCCTCGCAGTAGCGGAAAAATTCCGGTTGAGGCAGGCAGTCATCCTCAAGAAGGATGGCTTCCTCAACGGTTTGGAATACCCAATCGATGCCACTGGAAACTCGGTGCTTGCACCCTAAATTGGTTTCGGAATAATTTTTGAGGACTTCGCAGTCCCAGTCTACGCGATCGATAATGGCCCGAGTGGCGGCGCATTTTTCGGCTTCACCCGGTCGGGTTTCTCGAGGGCCGTCAGCAACCACTAACAACTGGGGCGGTTTGGCTTGGCGAATGGCCTCAAAGACTCTTGCGGTGGTATCGGGTCGATTAAAAATAATAAAAGCAACTGGAGTGGTTAACTGCGAATCAGCCATTTAAACTTCTCCTCGATCGCGATTTCGGATATTTGGGTTCAGCCTATTCTTGAATAGCTTATTCTCTGAATAGATTGTAAAGCATTTGGTGGAACTCGTCGAGCGCCTGCCGCTTTCCTGGGCGGAGTTAGCTGACTCCGGCCAATTCGATCAGGCTTTTCAAAGAATTCAGTTCGATTTCAATATCTTCATCGACTTTATGAGGATCGATATTTGCTGGCGGTTTTTTTCCGTTCCCCGTTGCGTAATAGTAGTCCAGACCGAGATGGTTGCTGATTGTCCAAAAACAGCCATTGACATAGTTTGGTGAGAATAATTCTATGATTTTTGTACCGGGTTTACAAAATACAATATTGGTCAGTCCACCGCCATGAGGGGCTACAATTACTTTAGCCGATGAGAATAATAAAATTTGCTCGGCTAGGGGAAGGGACTCTAGTTGGAAGCTCTGAAATTCACGTTTTTCTAAATAGGTCACTACCTCCGCTTCATTAATGACTCTTCGGTGTGTTGCTTTACTTCGACTAATATATAGCCGTTCTGGACGGGCAGATTCCTGTAAGGGTTTTGCGTCTAAAAACTCATTTCTCAAAAACTCACACGCCCAAAGTGGGATGGCATTACCCGGTTTTCCGGGGATCGATGGAACCAACAGGGTTTTAGCTTTGATATGAGGATAGCGATCGCTTTCTATTATTTTGCTCTCCGGAATCCCTAACTTACTCAAAGTTTCTCTTTGAAAAGGATGAGAAATTCCATTGACTAAAAATTTATAGATTTCCTCAAGGTTACCGGTTCTTTTTCGCAACAAATCAATTCGAGGTAATACGTTCAACATCCAATGAAAGTAAACTTGACCCAAAGGAGCCGATAACAGTGCTACAGTCCCTTCTATTTTCTCAACCGACGGTAACTTCCATTTTGAAAATATTGAATGGTTCTCGATCGAGCGTCCAATTTCTTTGGAAACATCTGCTAAAATGCGATCGTCAGGAGTAATGACCGTACCTCCTTCACTGCACACCCTTCCCTCTTTTATCAGAGCTACAAATGCAGCGGGTGCTTCCCGTTGATATTGCGGCGGGAATTTCCAGTGAATCGTTTCATCCACTGTTCCGGGTGCAGAACGGTAAACCCAATTTTTTGGATAAATTTCTTTGTATTTTTCTGAAATTTTAGTTGGATTTTTTTCCGATTTAACAATCCAGTCCCATGTGGTTTGATAAACCCCTTTAGGAGGTCCGATTATTTCCGAAGTGAGGGGCAACATTCTAATGGGTTGAATCAAATACTTTTTCAGGGTTTTGGCAAAATTACGGAGCCTATGCCAATAGGAACGCAGTCTATATTTGAGCCTATTTTTATACATTTTATCTCCTCCCCTACTGCCAATATCAATGAAGCATTTACCAAATTCTTCGTTCAATTCACTGAACTATGAGTTATTGCTGGGGCGAATTCTTCTACATTGACCACTGAAACATGCTGGAGAATGTATTCCCTTTGCCCTTCATCGAATAGCTTGGCAAATTTCTCGCCATTTGCATTTCGGATCGGTTCGCCAGCCGATGCTTTCCAGGCCCACTCGTGTTCGCGGACGACCTGCTTGGCAGCTTTCCCATAGTCTTGAAGCATTCTTTCATCGAATTCTACACCCATGAACCCACAGAGTTTTGTCAATACTGATTGCGGGTCTTCTACGAGCTGTTCGTAGCGTACAAGTGTATGATTTGTCTTATCAAGGTGGCGACGAGAGACTTCTACATCCTTGAGCCAGGTCTGAATGCATTGGTCAACGCTCCAAGGACCCCCCCAGGTTTTTTCTGAATGTTTGCGCGAAGCCTCATACAGGGAGGATACCACATCAGTCCCATTGCGGATCAGGTGGATAAATTTGGCATCTTTGACAAATTTTTCTATGGTATCGATCTGGTGCAAGTGTTGCGGAGTTTTTTCCAGCCATAGACGCTTCCCTTGTTGGTGGGTAACGGTATCGAGAACTTTGATAAATCCAGAAGCGTACTGGTGACTAAACCACGCTTTTTCTGGTACGCATTGCTGCTGCATCTGTTCTTGACCGATAACCCTGAGAAACTTCTCAAACTGGGATTGCGCTCGACGCGAAGCCAATCCAAATACCGGTCCCCAAGGCCAAGAGGCATTGAGGTGTTCAAAAAAGTGGGATTCAGGAAAAGAAGCGATGTTTGGATGGGCGGCTATCATGCTTTGCAACAACGTGGTTCCCGATCGCGGGCAGCCAACCAGAAAGATTCGTCCTTGAATGTTTCGATCCATGATTCACTTGATGATAAAGACAAAAACGATTATTTATTGCTTCTTTTTCTTGCGGGAGAGGACCGAACGACCCATCTGCAAAGCTTGGAGAACCAGTTCGGCGTCTATCCACCACAGGATTAGCCCGTAGACTCCTGCTGAGAGCGGAATGCAAATTGCCAGTACCCCTTGCCAATTCAGCCAGTCACTCAAAAGGTATTTCGCCCCGCTAATGCTGGCGACCATTGCTAGGGAAGCCACTAGCGGTGTAGCAAATTGGTAGAGATAGGTGGTTAGCTCGATGGATATCAGCCGCCGAAGCATCCCAACCCGAATCGGTGTTACCAGATATCCGCTAGCCACCCGTCCAACCGCTACTGCTACGATTCCCCAGCGCACTGCGATCGCAAAGGCGACCACACTAGCTGTGGCGTTCACGAAATTGACCTTTAGGTTCCAGTTTGGCTTGCCCACGGCTGTAATGGCACTGGAGACAATCCCTTGGCTTAACTGCATCGGGCCAACGAATGCTAAAACTTGCATTGTTGGTACGCTTGGTAGCCACTGCTTTCCAAACAAACCGAGTACCAGTTCGGGAGCCAGTGCTGCAATACCAAAACACAGTGGCAATGAAATCAGGCTAGATAGCTTGGTCGCGTTATAAAGCCACCGTCGCATCCGTTCTGGTTCTTCCTGAAGCCTGGAAAATGTAGGCAGCACGACTTGGTTGGTAGTGCTGTAGAGCAACTGCGTGATCGTCAGCAGCACGCGGTAGGCTATCGTATAATAACCTAGTTCAATAGCACCAAGAAATTTTCCCACTAAAAAATCATCAGCACGGAGAACGAAGAAGGTCAGGAGCTGCGAACCCATGATATTCATCCCAAAGCTAAACAGTTCCCTACCGTGGCTGAGAGAAAATTTCAGCCCCGGTCGCCACTGACTGGCCCACCATAGAACTAGAACACCCCCTAAAGCATTGCTCAATCGTTGCCCTACCAGACTCCAGACGCCAAACCCGAGCAGCGCCATGACGACGCCCACCACACCGCCAACCAAGGTCGCAACGAGCGATCGTATGGATAAGGCTTTAAAAGCAAGTTGCCGACGAAAAAGGGTTTGCTGTACGTCGCTTAAGGCCGCCAACAAGAAGCTTGGGGACATCCATTGCAGGATCGGTGCGAGCTGGGGCTGATCGAACCAGTTAGCAATAGGCCCTGCAAACCCGATGGCAATCGCCATCAAAATTGTACCAATGCTCAGATTAATCCAAAATGCAGTGTCTAGATGTTCTGGTTCTAGCTCCTGTCTTTGGACGAGGGCATTGGCGAATCCCTGCCTCAGAAAAAGTTCCATAAAGGAAAAAAAGACCCCAGCCAAGGCAACCAGACCAAAGGACTTTGGGTCGAGTAACCTAGCAAGGGTAAAGAAGACGAGAAAGGAGATGGCTTGAGTGCCCCAATTCTGAATTGCAGACCAAAGGACTCCTTTAAGCGCCTGTTGCCGTAGGTTCATTCCTGACACAACTTTGGTGATTGCCTCCCCATGAATACTACAATGAGCGATAGTGTTTTGATGTGGTTTTGACAACCTGACTTCAAAACTTTTGAACTTTTTACCCCTCTTGGTTCTTAACCATTGGCATTCTTTTCTTTGTTGACTCACCCTGGGGATTGCTGTTGTTTTTTGAAGGTCTCAAAACCCATCGCCTCTGTATTAGCCCCTGAAATCCTTCCGAAGGCTTCTACCTTCGGAACTTCTCAACAATGCACCTGAAACCAAGCGGCTCTTCTTGCTGGGTCTTTTTCCAGCAAGCTGGAGGCTTGGCTCCCCTCTATGTCTTAGCAGTTTTTCATCTGCTCTCTATCTTAATCTATTTGAACGATAAATTAAACCCTCAAATAAATTTTATGATTTGGAGCTGTCCGATCTCTACCAATTTGTCTCCACCTGGAGTGCCGTTGCTTTTCGCGCTACCCGACCCGATACCTCGGAGGTGCCGGTCTCGCATCTATTCTATGTTGAAGCAAGCGCGAGCATCTGTTCTGGAGTTGGATAGGTAGATCCATCGGCGATCGCCCTTGGAGTCTCGTTGAACACTGCACTGGTCGTCGGGGAAGTCCAAGGGCGATGCGTTATCGAGCTTCTCTATCGAATGAATTTTCTCTCGGAATCGGTAAGTCAGGCCGCTCTTTGCTTTCTTTTTGGTTTAACCGCTTTCTAATCGGGTCGAGGCTGGTTCCCACTGCTACTATCACGTAAAAGCACCAAATTTCCGTTGGTTCTGTCAGGCGGCTAATCGTCAGGTTTGGGAAAATTACATACAGAAAAAGAATCATTGGTAGAATCGAGTCAATCTGTTTGTATCCAGGATTTTTCTGCACCAGACAGCGCACTGCACCAACTAAGGTCATAATAAAGGATAGAGCAAAGATAGAAAACCCCACCAAACCAAGATCCAAGATAATCTCCATGAAGCCATTATGCGCGTGAGGAGGTGCCCAATATCCATTTCCGGAAGGCATCCAGAGTTTTCCATCGAGGGCGTTAGCGGCTGGGTTGTCCTTACCGCGCCAAGGTTGCCAAAATCCGTGAAACCCATAGCCTAACCAGGGTCTTAAAGATATCTTTTCTACAATCAAATATTCCCAAAGCGGTGTCCGACCTGTTAAAGTTAAATCCTTGCCAAGTCCATCGACCACAATTGCTTCCAAATTTTCTGTAACGACAATCGATAACCCGATCCCCACTACCAGAAAAATGACGATTGTAAACATGGCCCATCTAAAATTTAAACGCTTGAGAAAGCGCGAAACCAATAACAAGCTTGCTAGAGCCAGAAAGTTCACTTTTGCTCCTGCAGATTTTGCACTTTCCAATGCATACAATGAAAATAAAGTCAATGCAATCGAAAGCCAACGACGTTTTGGATTGTTCAATGCTTCAAATAGCCACAAAGCCGAACTTAAAGCCATCAACGCGGCAAACGGATTTGCATGACTGTTGATTCCTTGCCAGCTATTTTTCGTTGCATTGATTCCCACCGAAGGAACGACAAGGGCGTAATAAGCACTCACGATCCCGTTGAGCGCTAGAGTAAACCGCAATATTTTATCGAGTTTTTCAAAACTATATCGCTTGCCGATATAAATAGAAACTACCGAAATAAATAGAAAAGACAGCGCCGCTTTTAAAGTATAGTCTGTCGTCTCCGACCAAAAGGCAGACATTAACACCATAAAGATGAAGCCTAACAAAAAGGGGTTGCCTACCGTAATAATTGACAAGCTATAAATTAAGTCTTTCAGGGTGCGACGCAACTGGGGTGATAATACCAAAAGAACCGCCGCGTAAAAAACAATTTGAGCGACTAAAGATGGAAGGGTTTTTTGCCGATTATAAAGCCCGATTGGATGTAGTTTTGGAAAGGGTTCTATGCTTAACCCTGGTATCATAAATAAAAACATAAATACTGCGGCATCTTCGATTAAACTCGCCAACTTATTATTCCAGCTTATCGCGTTATAGAATAATAAAAAATAGACGATACCACTCCCCAATACAAGAAGTAAAATAACCGGGTTTAAAAGTAACTCTTTCATCCAAATACCCTGGCTGCGAGCCAGGGATAAAGTGCTCTAAGCCGATTGATAATATTCTGCTGAATCGGGTATCTACCTCTAAATGAGGCTCGTGCAAGTACCTTAACAGCAGAGAAACGGTAAAACTTGCTTACCCCTTCTCCTAATTTTAACAGCCGTTCAAAAGCTGCCTAGATAATTGAGGATAAAAGCTGCATAATCTCTGGCATCAGCGCGAATCAAATGAACTCCATCGGTCGTCATCCAATCTCTAGAAGGATGTTCGGGTAACCACTCGTAAGTCTCAGGAGGGAATAGCTTTCTCATCAGTTCTTTTTCTTGCTTTCTTTCCGGCGTTCTATCTACAAGCGGATCTCCTGGTACATCGAATAAAATAACTCGTACTCCTTGCTTTTCAAGTTTAACTATCTGCTTTTTAAGGTTTTGGGCAACGCGAGTTAGCTTGTTTTTTTGCTTTTCATTTAACCCCTCTCGACGTTGTTCGATCGCCTGCTTTAACCTCTTTTCTCTCATCTGAGGATTTCTCCGTAACTCATTGACTCTTTGGTTTTCAATTTTTTCAGCAGTTATTCCCTTCCAGTTTTTGATTATTTCTATAGCGACTGCAACGGGCTGATACTCTTGTCTAAACATCGGAAAATAGAGACGAATAAAGTACAATATCGGGTGATAAGCTGCCTCTATTAGTTCCCGATTAACTCCTTGAATGAGGGTTCCGTTTGCCTCCAAGAGCAAGATTGACGGCTTGCTATGACTGCGTTTTACTAGCTCTAAACCCGTTTGAGAAGAACCCCCTCGTATTCCGACATTGGCTACCCGCTCTTTACCAAAGTAGTCAGCTTCAATTTTGGCAGTCCTCGAACTTCCTGCTACCAGGATTTCATAAGGAGACTGACTATAAGCATATTGCTCTACTTTAATGATATTAGATTGCTGTATGCTCAGCCCTTCGCTAGATGGCAACACTCCACTCACCACTAAAGTGTGGTAGAACGTCATAACAAAAAGAAAGACTAAAATCGGGCGAAACAAGGGGCGAATGCTATCGTTTAAGCCAAAACGCTGTCTGACCCTGCTAGAAGTAGATGGATTCATTGGCTCTCCCAGGATTCACAAAAATGATGGTTCAAAAAATTTATATGCAGTCTTTTAGCCGAAGATAGAGGTTTCTGTATGTCCTTGACCAGTTGCCTATCTGACTGGAGATGTAAAAGCCGCTTCAATCGCTCTGACTTATTCTTCAATTTTAAAGGTCGAATAACCCCATTTAAACCTGCAGTATAGGGCGCTTATTTTTGAGTATTCAAGAGCAAATTGAGCGGAAAAGTCAGCGGTGGTTTGGATGTTTTGTATTAAATTGACAGATAGATTATCCTCCTAATTTGGGGAGTCAGTTTGACCAGCATATTTGATGGCGGGCAGGAAAAGGTTGTCAAGATATCTAATTCTATCATAAAATAGGTGAAGAAGCCAGGAAACAACAAAACTGATGCCGGAAGACTAAATAGACCAAGGTCATGTAGGTAGATAGTACCCCAAAAGACAAGTATGGATAAGCAACAGTTAGATGGGACTCGGATTGAGGGTCGCTTTAATGTAAAACATCCCCACAAAAAAATCCCGTCAGTTATGGGAATAACCTTGTCGGCGGTGGCAGTGATGGCTTGCTCCTTTCCAAGTGTAGCGCAGCAACCGAGGGGAGAAGAAAGTTACCCGGAGCTAAGCCAAAGGGGTCCCGCTTTGCCACCGTCGCCCGCTTACACCCTGGGCGGTGGCGACCTGGTGAATGTCAATATTATAGGGCTTCCGGAGTACAGCGATCGCTACCAAATTCCGGTGGATGGCAGACTGAACTTGCCCCTAATTGGTACGATCAATGTGGAGGGGTTAACTTTAGAAGAAGCGAGTCAGAAAATCGAAGCCGCTTACCGACAGGTACTCAGGCGTCCCAAAATTGCAGTGAGTCTGGTGGCTCCTCGTCCCCTCAACGTTTGGGTGTCTGGCGAAGTGACTCGTCCGGGTTCTTACACGATGCGCCTGACTCCAGGAGCGGGAAACATTCCCGGCGTTCAATACCCCACTGTAGTGCAGGCTCTAGAAATGGCTCAGGGCGTGACGCTCGCCGCTGATATTCGTCAAGTCCAGGTACGGCGCTTCTCGAGAGCGGGTGAAGACCAAATTTTCACCCTCGATCTGTGGACGATGCTACAAACCGGCGATCGCAGTCAAGATATTACCTTGCGAGATGGAGATGCCATCTTCGTCCCCACGGCCCCCCAAGTCAACCTGGAACAAACGCGCCAACTGGCCACCACAAGCTTTTCCCGAGATACGGAACTGCCGCGCACGGTGGCGGTGGTGGGAGCCGTGGAGCGACCGGGAACCTACTCCATCCTCGGCTCGGATACTGGACAGGGAATCAGAGCGGCGGGTCTGCCAACTGCGACCCGAGCCATTCAGCTAGCGGGGGGAATTAAACCGGATGCGGATATTCGTCATATCCAGTTGCGCCGACCCACCCTCAACGGCGGCGACCAAATCCTGACTCTCAATCTATGGCAACTCTTACAAACGGGGGATTTCACTCAAGACCCGATTCTGCAAAACGGAGATACCATTTTTATTCCCACTGCTATTGAAATGAACCCCACCGAAGCGGCGATTTTAGCCAGAACAAACTTTTCTCCGGAAACCATCGAAGTGAATGTCATTGGAGAAGCAGTCCGAACCGGAAATATCAGTTTGCCTCCCAACACTCCTTTAAACCAAGCATTGTTGGCAGCGGGGGGATTCGATCCCAACCGGGCAAATCAAGACAGGGTTGAACTGTTTCGCCTTAATCCCAACGGTACCGTGTCGCAACGCATCATCCCGGTGGATCTAGATGCCGGAATCAACGAGCAAACCAATCCGATTCTCCGCGATAACGATATCGTTGTCATCAACCGATCTGGTCTAGCTACAATTGCTGACACCATCAATACGGCAACTGGCTTTAGTGCGAATGCCACTGGATTTCTGAGAATTTTTGACTTCTTTGGACTATTTGACTATCTGAGACTGCCTCGTCGGCGATGAGCGCCAGCAAAAAAGTTGGAAGATTTCATGGGGGACGAGTTTAAGCAAAAATTTAAAGGTGCCAATATGGATTACAACCAGCATTTCCAACAGTTTTCCCACCAACGTAATACTGAGAAGCTTCAATCATTATCTCCAGTCTACACCGAAAGAATGGAAGAAAGTGAGGAAGAGAAGTTCGATGTGGCTTGGCTGTTTGCCGTTCTCCGCAGAAGAGCGCCGATTATGCTATTTGTGGCGGTGGCCTTAAGCATTCTCGGTGGTGCGCTCATTGTTCGAAGTTCTCGTAATATTGTCCCCGTCTATAAAGGCTCTTTTAAGCTTTTGGTTGAGCCGATTACTGCTGAAGGTCGATTAGCCAGACAATACATTATGGCTCAAGGCCCAAATACAGGGAGCGAGCTCCAACGAGCCAGAATAGAAGAAACGAGCTTGGTGGACTACCAAACTTTAATTCGTGTTTTGCGAAGTCCAAAACTAATGGAGCCTGCGATCGCCCAATTACAAGCAAAATATCCAAAAATCAGATACGGGCCTCTCGTCAGTAATATAAAGATGAGGCGCATTACTGTGGGAAAAGGAGCGAACGAGCAAGGTACCAAAATTTTAGTGGTCAGTTATCAAGATCCAAATCCAGAAAAAGTTGAAGTGGTTTTAAACCACCTTGTTGATGCTTATTTAGAGTACAGCCTCCAGGAGCGCATGACAAGCCTGCGCCAGGGAATTAAATTTATTAATGATAGCTTGCCAGAGCTGCGTGAAAAAGTAGATACTCTGCAAGCAGATTTGCAAAAGCTGCGCCAACAGTACAACTTGATGAATCCGGATTTGGCAGATAGATATCTTTACGAACATTCGTTGATTATTCAGAGACAGCGAGTAGACCTAATTGCACAACTCCAGCAGCAGCGAACCCTCTACGCCAACCTACAAACACAATTAAGAGAAGACAATCCCGTTACCATTCTATCCCGAGAGCCGAAAGCCTACGAAACCTTAATCGGACAAATCCAAAAGCTAGAAACCGAGATGGCTTTGCAGTCAGCCCTTTTTCTAGACGACAGCGAGCCAATGGTGACTCTACGCGAGAAGCTGGATAACTTATATCTTCAGGCGCGTCAAGCTGCTCGATCGATTGTCAAACAGGTTGAAAGTCAATTACGCGAACTCGAGGCTAGGGAGCAAAGTCTTGCTGAAGCTGAAACGGCATTGAATCAAAAACTGAGAGAATTGCCATTAGTTTCACGCCAGTATGCCGATCTACAACGAGAATTAGAAGTGGCGACAAATAGCCTTCAGGACTTTTTATCGAAACGAGAAGCATTGCGCGTGGATGCTGCTCGCAATGAAGTACCTTGGGAACTCATCGATCCGCCTAACGTGCCCCGCGACGCGGCGGGCAACCCCCTTTCTATTACTGTTACGCAAACCAAGCGGCAGTTAGCTGTGGTGGTTATTTTAAGCAGTCTGCTAGCGATTGGGGTGGGTTTTTTAGTCGAGGTACTTCACACGGTTTTCCACACTCCTGCCGAAGTAAAAGCCGCAACGAAACTACCCGTACTCGGTGTGATTCCTTTTGCCAAAGAACTGAAAAAAGCTACAAAAAAACCCAAAAAGCTTGCTCCTGCTAACGCGGTCTTAGGCAGTTCGAGTCACCCCGCACCACATCTGGGGGCTGGTAATTTGCTAACGACTGCTCAAGTCCACCATGCTTCTGCATTATTGGAAGCTTTCCGAGCTTTACATACCAATATTCGTTTGCTCAGTTCAGGTTTCCCTATTCACTCTTTTGTGATTGCTGCAGCCGAACCTGGAGATGGAAAGTCTTCCGTGGCTTTACAATTGGCTCATACAGCTGCAGCGATCGGTCAGAGGGTCTTGCTGGTGGATGCGGATCTTCGCTCTCCGCAAATCCATACTCAACTAAACATACCCAATCTCCGGGGACTCAGCGATGCCATTTCTACTGATATTAGTCTCAACGATATCATTCAGCGACCGTCTGATGCAAATCCCAATTTGTTTGTATTGACCTCAGGTTCACTGTCGCACGATCCCATCAAGCTCCTATCTTCAAAAAAAATGCACTCTCTGATGGAGCAATTTCAAGACTTTTTCGATGTCGTAATCTATAATAGTCCGCCCCTGCTCGGACTGGCAGATGGTAGCATACTTGCTTCTCAAACTGACGGTCTTATTTTAGTGGTGGGACTGGCTAAGACGGATCGTTCTTCAGTAAAGCAAGCATTAGATGGATTAAAAATTTCTGGGTCTCCAGTGTTGGGTGTAGTGACCAATCAAATCAAAGGCTAAACTTTCAGCTAGAATCCACCTCCATAATAAATGCCGCACTTTGAAAGTGCGGCATTTATAACTATAATCGATTCTGTGTCTTTAGGCATTCAGTAGGTAGAAAAGACTTGCCGAGCTTATAAACTCCTCTCCTAACTTGAACTTAGGAGGCTTGCTTTTCTTTACGACGTCGGGAGAATGCCATTGCCCCAGTTACCACTCCTAAACCCAGTAACATGGTAGGTTCTGGTACTGAAACTTCTGCTGCGCTAGCGGATACTATAAAATCATCGTAGTCATTGTCGCCGGCAATACCATTATCTTCAAAGAACAGGTTCAGTCCGCTGAACAAATCCCCTTCAAACAAGACCCGATCGCGAGCATTTACAGTTCTACCGTTGAAACTGTCGTCGTAGTCATTTTCTGTTATGGTTTTCGAGGTATCCCACCAACTGGGATTGAGTGAACTTGTGGAATAAACGGTCCGGGTAAGCTCTCCACGGGTGCCATCTATTTTATCGTAGCTGTTTAGGAAAAAAGTGTATTCTGTGCCTTCACTGAAGGTGAAATTGGCCAAGCCTTCTTCATATTCTACTGCTTTATCAACACCTTCCGTTCCCAGGTTGTCGTTGCTTACCCCACTGCCCGGATCGACATTGAGTGATTCAGAAATCAGAATGGTTTCCATACCACTCGATAGATTTTTAACGCCAAAGTCACCGTACCAGTAACCGTGAGATTGAAGGAATTCAAAGTTGAGAGTGGTATCTTCCTCAAACAAGATTCCCTCGTTTCCAAAGGTAAAAGCTTGCGCCGAGCCGGCGGAAAGCAGACCGATCGCCGCTGCTCCAGCCGCTGCCGTTATAATGCGTCGTTGTAAGTTCATTGTTTCCCTCGCTTGTTTTAGCTACAATTGAAAATCTGTCAGTGCGATTGAGGCTGTGTGTCTTAAAATTTAGAAGATGCCTGGGGACGATCGCCAGACCCTCATCTTAGATCCTGGCATCTCGCTTTTCCTGATTCTATCTTAGACACTAACTCTGCTAAGGTGGAACGATCGAGATCACAACTTTAAAGACTCTTCATAATTCTCCCGATCTTCGTGAAGCTCATTTAAACTCTCCTCGCCAAAATTTCCCGGGCTTCTGCAAAGACGCCGCCCCTTGCTCTATCCAAGGCATTGTGGGACACCAACACGCGATCGCCCACCCTTCTCTCGCCGCCAGAGATGCCCTAAAAAATTCCCAGACATAAACCTTCCTATATCAAAAGGGGCGGGTTATTCCAATAAATCTTGGAGGTTTTCCCCTCGACTCTCAACCCGCCCCGACGCCGAGGAGAACTTGAACTCAAATTCCCTCAGCAGGTCACCAGTAACTTTACCTACTCCAAAAGATTGGCATTAGCCTTCTCTTGGCGCTTCTCGGCAGTAGCCATTACCTCATCCATATTCTCCAGCATTTCCCCTTGATAATTCTCCAAAACCTTAGTAGACAAGGAAATCCGGCCTTTCCACTCATCCACAGCGGTGACGATCGCCTTAATCGGTTGACCGATTTCAAACACCTCATTCAGAGACGCCACATAATTTTTACTCACCTGTTTGATGTGCAGCAACGCCGTGACGCCATCTAACTCCACAAACACTCCAAACGGCTTAATATTCACCACTTTCCCCTCAACCAAGTCCCCAACTTGCAGGGATTGGATCCGTTTGGCGCGAGCTTGTAACCGCTGCGACAACACCAACTTATTGCGATCGCGATCGGCTTCCAAAATACTCGCACTGAGATTTTCCCCCACCAATTGCTCCAAATTATGGCGCTCGATCAGGTGCGATCGCGGAATAAACCCCCGCAACCCCTCAACATCAACAGTCACGCCCCCTTTATTCACCCCCGTCACGCGCACCGGCACCGATTCATTGCTCTCTTGCAATTGAGCCAATCGATCCCAGACCTTCTTCAACTCCATCTGGCGAATCGAGACGATCGCCTGACCCTCAGCATTCGGTTCGCTGACAATCAAAAAATCCCGTTCCTCTTCCAAAGGAACCACTTCCGCTAAATCGCTCGTTGGCGACACCGAGGCTTCCCGCAGTGGCAAAAACGCTGCGGATTTGCCACCAATATCCACATAAGCCCCTTCCCCACTATATTCAAACACTTTCCCACGCACTTTCTGCCCTTTGCGAAAGTCATAGCTTTGTTCTTCCAAAGCTTTAGCAAAATCCTCAGCAGAAAATGACACTTCTGTCTTCTTAGAACGAGTCTGTTCGGAATTCATTGCGATTGACAAATTAAACAAAAATCAAATACATGGGGCACTTAACTAACCCCTGATTGGGCGGTGGGATTCGAGCGAAGCGACGCCGCCCACTGTCCGACGCTCGGCGCGTCATGGGGTGCCAGGTGGTTGCGCCCAAAGCGCCCGCGCTCAACAACACCCTCCACTTCTTCACCCCCGTCAGGCGCTTTCCACTCCTGCCTTCAGTGTAACAACCCCTCATCCAAACGGGACGAAATTATTCGGCGTCAGCACATCTGCATTCACCCCTGCCAACACGGCTAAAATTTCACCAGTGGACGCAATTCGCACCAGGGTATCCCCACCCGCCTGTTGCACGGCGAGACTCTCAAATTCTAGGGGAGCGGCCAACCCAATAACATCCTCAGCCGGATTAAAATCATTAATCAGATCCGTACCATCTCCCGGGGCATAGCCGAAGGTATCGCGACCCGGACCGCCGGCTAAGGTATCTGGTCCTTCTGCACCGACAATCGTATCCGCACCGGCACCGCCGACGATTCCATTCCCTGCTGGATTGCCTAAAATGTCATCATTCACCGGCGTGCCGATCAGATTTTCAATCGTCGTGCCAAACCCAATATAAGTCCCATAACTGCTCGCGGTATAGACGGCATTGCTCGGATCGTTAATTGCCTGGTAAGTCGCCGCATCTAACACACTTTTATTCGTATTTTGACCCCCTTCATTCAGATCGAAGAAGTAAGTATCGATGGGCGGCAGATCCGAAAAGTCGAGGGTATCAATTCCACCGGCATCCCAAATCGTTTGCTTGAGACCCACAAAATTGGTGCCATCAAAGTCGTAAAAACTATTCCCGTCGTTGCCTTCACTGAAACCATAGAGAAATTGCAGTGCCCGCATGTCATAAGGCATGGGGGTACTGGCTCCTACGCCGGCAATGTTGAAACTCATTGCCGTGTTGCTGTTGTTATCCTCTGAAAACTGGAGGGGCGTGCCTTCAATGGGAAAAGTGGGTCGTTCGGCGATCGCAATATTCGGTCGCCCCGGTAGGGGAACCACTCCGAACTCGGGAGGCACTGCATAAACATTTGGCTGTCTCAACCCCAAGGCATGGCCGATTTCGTGAACTAATCTTTGATAGCCAAAATTTCCCGCCCCTTGGGCAAACGACAGTTGGGGATCGGTTTCAAAATTGCGGCTTAAAACAATGTCACCCCCGGTTCCAATTCCCGGCGCATAGCTATAGGCATACTGCGGATCGTTAGCAAATAGAATGCGAATTTCTCCGGTGTTCGGCGGGCGATCGGGCACCTCAAGCAAACTAAAAGGCAGCACTTTATCGTACTCCTCCATAATTTGGCGAACGTTATTTTTAATCGCCTCGTTCACTTCACCCACGCCACTTTCCTGCCCTGGATATAAAAACGCACTAGCGGTATCCACAAAACTGTAAGTCAGTACCCCCCCAACCGGCGTATTCCACTTGACAAATGTCTCCTCTTGGAGGGTCTGCGCCGCAGAAGGAGTGTCTTCGCCGTTGGTCTCTTGCGCGTCTTCTGCGGTTTCTGCTGGAATAACTAACGCATCGATCGCCACCGGGTCGAAATACAACGACGATCGCCGTCCCTCTTGCAATCCTTCCTGTAAATATTGCTCGATTAATTCCGGTTGTTCGGTTAATCCTCTTGCCCGCAAATCTGGATTTTCGTTTAAATAAAATTCCGGATCGAAATTCAGGGAAGGGCGACGTCCCTCGAACACGCCTATCAATTCAAAGTGGAGCAGCGCTTCTTCTCTAGACAGACCAGCCGCCAACAAATCTGGGCTATTTTCCAGATAGAATGTCGGGTCAAAAATCAGAGAATATCGCCGATTTTCATTAATACCTTGCAGGACAAAATGTTCTAAAGCTTTTTGTCGATTGGTCGGCCCAAACAGTTCGGCTAGGTCGGGATTGCTGCTCAGATAAAATATCGGGTCGAAATAGGGGCTATAGTTAACGGAGGCTATCTCCCCCGGTTCGATAGGTAAGCTTTCAACATCTAAATCGGTATCGATGTTGAGTTGGGTTTCGAGAAACAGATTAAATAGATTTTCATTCAGCGTCGGTGGTAGCGGTCGATTGGGGTCGAACTCGATTAAATCCGATACCGGTGGCTCGACTTCCGGGGTAAGCTGGTCGATCAGTTCGGGATTGAGATCTTCGAGATTTTCCCGATAGAAATCGATATCGAAAACCGGGGAGAATCTGCGTCCTTGGTCTAAGCCGACGCTGATAAAATGGTCGAACAGTTCCCGAGGGGTTAAGTTGGCTAACTCGGGATTGGCGCGGCGATAAAAGTTCGGATCGAAAATGGGTAAAAATCTGCGCCCCTCTGCCACGCCTCGCTCTAGGAAGTGGGATAAAAGCTCATCTTCGCTAAGACCGCGCAAGTCTGGATTGGCAAGCCGATAAAATTCTGGAGCGAAGAAGTCTTCTTCTGGAGGGGGAAGTGGTTGTTCGAGTAGAACACCGTCTGGCATGGTTGTTTCCTATTTAAGATAGATTTAAAAAAAAGGAAGGGATGGAGAAATTGCGTCCTCGGTGGCGTTGTGGGAATGAATCTACAGGAGTTACAGCGATCGCCCTTTTGTGTTGCACTGGGTCGCCGCAAATCCACCCGGGCGATCGCAACTCCTGCGGACATATCGATGAAGGATTTAACCGGATTTCAGGGTCTCGGCGAATAGCCGATCCACCTGCGTCCAGGCATCTGCTGCCGCTTCGGGATTGTAGCTTTCTCTCTGGTCGCAGATGAAACCGTGTGTAGCCCCTTCGTATCGAAATACCCGGTGACGAATTCCCTGTTTGTTAAGTTCCGCTTCGATGCGATCGGGTTGGTCGTTGGGAATTAAGGGGTCTTCGGTTCCGAAAAAGAGATAAATCGTGCCGCTAATCTCTCCGGTACGGGTTAGGGTGGGTTCGCTTTCCCCGGGACACCAATTCACGATGCCGGCTCCGTAAAAGGAGGCGGTGGCTTGAATCTCGGACAGGGTGGCGGCAAGATAGGCCACATGCCCCCCAAAGCAAAACCCTATGCAGCCTACGCCGTCTTTTTTCACGGAAGGCAGGGTTTTGAGGTATTCCACTGTAGCTTGGGTGTCGCTAAGCAGTTCTGAGGCTTTGGTTTGCTCTTTGTACTCTCGCCCCACTTTCAGATCTTCGTCGGTGTAGCCGACTTCAAAGTCGGGGGCGGTGCGTTGATAAAGGGCAGGGGCGATCGCCACGTACCCCATTTTGGCAATTTTGTCGGTCACTTCCCGAATATGGGCGTTGACGCCAAAAATTTCCTGGAACACGATGACAGCAGGAAATGGTCCGACCCCCATCGGTTGGGACAGGTACGCAGAGATGAGCAAGTCCTGGTTGGGAACTTTCACCCAATCGCTTTTTATCTGTACGTCTACCATACTCATTGCATTCGCTTTTTTTACGCTCTCGCTTCTTAATTTACTGCGATTTTGCACCCGCTCTACTATGACATAAGCCCCAGAGTGGGGCGATACTGTATTTTTACTTATTTTTTTAAATAAGCCGTTTTCCTGCCATCCGTCACGCCCCACCGCCGATTTTTCCCCGCCTCCTCTCCTGTGCCCACACCATTTCTGTAGATTTCCCCTGACTTCTGTGCTGCCCCGCTTCACTTCTGCTCTGTGTCGAGGGATTATTGCGGAGAATTTAAGTTATAATTCAACCAGAATAAAACCTCGATTTCGGGTCAGTCGCTCACCAAAAATAACCGCAAAAACAGAAGGGTTGCTGACGGCTTTTATGCTCGCAATCAAGGGCTTCAGCAAAAGGCAATTCTATTGGCAATTCGGTGGGGTTCATCATTGGCGATCGCTCCGGTAGCTTTAGCGCACAGCACCTCATTCGTCCCTTTGATGTTGCGGGTTATCTAGAAAAAACAAGGGGATGGAACTCTCGGGGATTGACCGATGTCAAGGCTAAATTAATGACACGAAGAGAATATTGCAGTGAGTCAGAGAACGGTATAGGGGGCGAGTCACCTATGGGGGGAATCCCCTGCTCGACAAATGCCCGATTTAATTTATAGAACATAAAATAGAGCAGCGTTGCCCGGGTTTCCACCGGGATCGAAGCGCTGCTCGCTAATCGCTTTATGCCAGTGCCCTGGAGTGCCTAGAATGGTTCAATTTCAGATCAAGACCGATAGCGAAATTCCTGCATCGACTCAGTTGTTTAACCAAATCCGCTTTGCGATCGCCTCTCGGCAAATTCCGCCAGGAGACAAGTTGCCCAGTACCCGCGCTTTAGCCATGCAGACGGGTCTGCATCGCAATACCATCAGCAAGGTTTACCGTCAGCTCGAAGACCTGGGACTGGTGGAAGCTCAAGCCGGTTCGGGCATTTACGTTCGCGAGGACAGTCACGAACGGGTGGTGCGGCTTTCGTCTCCGTTGTTCCAAAAGTATCCCGATGCTTATCAAGTGGTGAAAAATAGCTTGGATGAGTTACTGCATCAGGGATGCTCTCTCAACCAAGCGCGGGAATTGTTTTTAACCGAAATCGACTGGCGCTTGCGCTGCAGTGCCCGGGTGCTGGTGACGGCTCCCACTCACGATATCGGCGCGGGGCAATTGATGGCGCACGAAATTGAGGCGGAATTGAAGATTCCGGTGCAGTTGGTGCCCCTGGAACAACTCGCGGAAGCCCTGGATCAAACCCCTACCGGGACGGTGGTTACCAGTCGCTACTTTTTCTCCCGCGCTGAGGCGATCGCTGGACCGAAAGCAGTCCGCACTATCCCCATCGATACCTACGACTATGCCGAAGAATTGTCCCTGGTAAAAGAATTACCGCCCAATAGTTCTTTTGGCATCGTCTGTCTCAGCCCCGGGATTATGCGGGTGGCAGAAGTCATTATCCACAGCTTGCGCGGCGAGGATGTGCTGGTAATGACCAGTCAACCGGACGATAAGTACAAGTTGAAAGCAGTGGTTCGCACCGCCCATACGATTGTTTGCGATCCGCCCAGTTATGACAAGATTAAAGCGGCGATCGAAGCATCGCGCGAGGACTTGATTCGCGCGCCTCGGGTGTTGAAAACCGATAATTACATTGGGTCGGAATCGCTGAATTTGCTCAAGCGGGAATTGGGGTTGGAATGATGAGATAATCGGGCGATCGCTACTTTTGCGACCGGGTGTTTTCTTCCATATTGCGATCGCCTCGCATCGCTTCTCTCCCCACCATCATCATCCCCGCTACCCCCAAACACACAAACCCAATATATTGATGCCAATATCGCAGCATTTCTTGCTCGAATGTCAGTCCGGGGTGCATCGCTTTTATGTAAAACAGTAGCGACATTAGTAGCAATGCCGAAAACCCGATAAACGTTAGCCCTACGTAAACTCGGGCGGGTTGCAATTCCTCATCAGTAATATTTTTTAGCGCGAATTTTATCTCCTCGACCCCCCACCGATCGCCCTCTAGGTCCTCTGACCTGGCGTCACTCACCGCCACCGGCAAGCAGGTATTCCGGGGTTGTTCCAACTGCACCGTACCTTCTCGCACCGGCAGCAGTTCTAGCGGTTCCCTTTCTGGATCCTCCGCAAAATCCAGGGTTTCCGGCAATTGTTCGGGTATCGGTTTCGGTTCCAATTCCATATTGCTTGAAGGAAATTCCACAATCTTAGGGTAACGCAATTCCCCCTCGGCCCCCTTCCCCCCCCCACACCCATTAGCGGGCGGGGAGAATTGAGAATTGAGGCGGCGGGGGAGTAGAAATCGAAACTCGGCAATGCTGACATTGAGAATTGATATTATATCCGAAGAAATAGTCGCAAAACGAATCACTCAGCGTCGGCGATCGCAAGCATGCAAAGGCGCGATTTCAATCGCCCACTTCTCAATTCTTCTCCATTAACTCGCGGTGTTTTGCAATTCATCCAACCGCGCCAGCACTTCGGTACTGTGAATTGTCGGTCTGACCCCGAGAAAGGTTTCGCGCAAAATGCCATCCGGGTCAATAATAAAGGTGTGGCGCATGGACATCGGCGCAATCCAAGACCCGTAAGCTTTGCTGAGTGCGCCATCGGTATCGGCTAATAGGGGAAATTTTAACCCTTCCGCATCGCAAAACTCGGCGTGGGAGTTTACCGAATCGGCACTCACCCCGAGAATTTGAGCGTTGCGATCGCGGTATTTGGGCAAATCTCGTTGGAAGCGCTGCGCTTCGATGGTGCAACCCGAGGTAAAGTCTTTCGGATAAAAGTACAACACCACCCATTGCCCGCGATAGTCGGAAAGGGAAATTTCCCCCTCCCCGGTATTGGTGGGTAGGGTGAATTCTGGCGCGGGTTCCCCCACGGGTGGGAGTTGACCCCCCAAAGCGTGGGCGCTGGGAGCAAGGGTGAACCCGGCGAGGAATGCCAGAATGCCGGCAAACAGAATGCGGAAAAAATTGCAACGGGACATTGGGATTAAGTCCTAGAAAAGCGTTTCTTTACATAAGTTTACACGCTGGCTCAGCAAAGCGTGGATTCTGGCATCGGATCCGGGGAGGGGCGATATCGCCACCGACTCCTCGCCTCTTTCTCCCCTGGACACTACCCGAGAAATACTTATAGCAGTTCTGATATGGGTGAGGTAACGAATTTTTTACCTCGGAGGTGCAAGCGCGGTTGGGACTATTCGGCTGCGGATCGCATCAAGCAACA
>NZ_JAYFEQ010000698.1:0-19864 GCF_055795085.1 Phormidium sp. CCY1219
GCCGTTGCCTTCCTCACCGACGACCCCCTAGAAGCGCCGTTAAAAGGCTTTCCCCCCAATCAACCGAATCTGATATCTGCCATTCAAACCTGGTTAGAGGAGATTTGAGGAGTGGCATTTTTTAGGTTAGAATAGGGTTAGATGAGACTTGAGAATTAATTATTGTCAGGTCGAAAGCGTAAACTATTAAGGCTTGTCACCGTTGCAATTGTCTCAAAATCCCTGTCATTATGAATTAAGATCAACTGATGTGCGATCGCCAGTTGAGCAATACAACAATCAATACTACTTCTAACCGTTAATCCCTGTCGTTGTAAATCGTAATAAATTCGGGCAGCCGCGACCCAAGTATGAGGATTGGACTCGATATAGTCTTGGTCTTGCAGATAGGTTTCTAATAACCTCCACTCCCGTTCATCTCGGCAACCTTGCAACAGTTCCATCTGAGTAAATCGGGTCAAAAAAATGGTTTGCTCATTAATGATTGCTGACAAAGATTGACGGACGGTATCAGTCCTGTCTCGGAAAACAGCAATCTAAACTGATGTATCAATCAAAAACATTGCGGTTTTCCCGTAAGGCTTTATAATCGTAATCTGTTGAAAATTGAATCTGCCCGCTCAAATCGAGTAAATTTCGTTTTTTGCGGTTTTTGACTAACTCGGATAAAGCAAAGTTAATTAATTCTTGTTCTGTCTGAATATTGGTTAAGCGCAATGCTTCTTTCACCAATTCTTCGTTCAGTTCGATGGACTTTTTCATCGCTAGTGGTTGATTTTATGTTCAGATTTATTGTCGTACAGATTTACTGATATTAACATTTTTCTGACTCAATGTCCCCCTGATTTGGGAAATCACTTGTCCCGAGAAAGACCCCGCCGGAAATGCGCCGTCACCTCAAAACCCTAAAACGCGCCCCACCTCCTCCCCCACCGTACCATCCTCTTCGGTAGCGAAACCGTTTCCACCCCGACGAAACCCACCCCAGAACTCATGGCCTTTTGCCAAAAACTGACCGGGGTAATCGCCGTAGTCTTTCTCACCGACGAATCCCTAGAAGCGCCGTTAAAAGGCTTTCCCCCCAATCAACCGAATCTGATATCCGCCATTGAAACCTGGTTAGGAGAGATTTAAGAAACCGGGGTTTTCCCTGAAACTTGGGATAAAATAAAAACTGTCCCACCCAAACCATTGTCCAAATTACCATAACCCAATTTATGATGACACTTACAGAACTACTACCTGCCATCAAGCAACTTTCACCCATTGACAAAATCAAACTGATTCGTTTGCTGGTTGAGGAAATGGAATCACGAGCAGAAATTTCACCTTTAGAGCCTGATAAAGCTTATGATTTGCCAACTCCATATAATACTTTTGGGGCGGGGGCGATTCTGATGCAGGCACTAGATTTCAGTGATGAGGTTTAATGGCAATGAGATTTCGCTACTCAACCACTGAGTCATCGCAAAGGGAACAGAATTTGATAGCTTGCCGCGAGTCCCCATCTGAAGCGATTGGATTAGTTGACAGTGGCGCAACTATCAACGTCATGCCCTATGATATGGGGCTACAACTAGGGGCTATCTGGGAAAACAATAAGGCCATAATTCAACTTTCTGGTAACTTAGGGAACCAGCCCGTATTACCTTTGTTGGCAATGGCTCAAATCGGCGATATTGTACCGATTCAGCTAGCGTTTGCCTGGACAAAACAACTCAATACACCTCTAATTCTAGGACAGACCAATTTTTTTATGGAATTTGATGTGTGTTTTTACCGTTCCAAGATGGAATTCGAGGTTAAGCCTAAATCTCTGTAAACAGTAAGGGCGAAATGGGCGAAAAATACGCAGGTCTCTAAATTCAAACAACAATTTGAGGGGCGACGCTGGCGTAAACTCAAAGGCATCGGTCTCGTACAATTTCCTAACGTTTGAACCTACCAAGCCGAAATCCATTGGTATTAAATTAAGAAACCCGGGTTTCTGAAGGCTCACCCCAACTCCCCAAATGGCTAAAAAATGAGTCAAACCATCGATTTAACTGATTTCACTCGTTCCCAACTTATGCTAGGAACGAGTGAAATCGATCGCCGACTATCAGCTAACTCCCAATCCAGGATTTTGCCTTGTCTTTCTCATCGAATGAAAAATATTTTACCTCAATATTAGGAAAAATATTGTTGCCAATTTTTACCACATTTTCCATCCAGTCTTTATCGCCCACCACTGCTTTTTTATCGAATTTATCGAACCGCTTAAACACAAACTTCAGTTCTTCGAGCAAGGTGGGGATGGAAATGCCGGTAAACTTTTCCACTTCCACATAAATGCCAATTTTATCGTGGATTTTCTCTTTTTCGCGGATGATATCGGCAACGCGCTCGAAATCCCAGGTGGATAAATCTCCTTTTAGTTTCAGCCCGATCGCATTATCCACTGGCATAGGCAAAATTTCCAGCATTTCGATTTCTTCGCGCAACCATTGCCACGCCTCTTCTACACGATCGCGATGGAAATAGCGAATATTCGCCGTGGTAAACGGTTTGCTCAAAGGAGTGAGAATATGAATAGCAGGTTCGAGCCATTTTGGATCCCCCACCACGGCATAGCGACCGATATGGCCAAAATGACTAAACGCAAACTTCAAATCCTCCCAAATTGCCCCGGGTTCCGTTCCGGAAATAGCGACAACTTCGGCAAAAATTCTCAGTTCTCGATATTGGTCCACGATCGCTTCCATTTCTGAGATAACTTGATGCAAGTCCGTTTGAGTTATCTCCCCATCAATGGAAATAGCGATAATATTGCTATTCTCCTCGACTTTATAAGTAATCATTGTTGTTAATTCCCCTTTCGTTTAACGTATCGATGGCATCAGATGCGGGTCGCACCCTGCTGATTTTTGGGGTAGTGTAGCAAATGCGGAGGGGATTGCCCTCCCCCAATTGGAGGAAGTTTAACCATTGCGGGGATACTGCATGGGCAAATGAATCGTTCCACCTGCATATTTACCCCCGTACAAAAACTGGCGATCGCCGCAAAATTTTTCTAAAAATCTGCATCGTTTCTTTCCGGTTTTTCTGGCAAATAATAGACCGTAACGGTCTCGCCTTCTGTGCGACTCGGACGGGTACTGCCTAGGCTTTTTTCACCCCGGTAAACCATGCCATTTTCGTCGGTAAATTGATACTGGGCATAATAAGTTGTGTGGCTGATGCCATAGGCATCGGTGTAAGTGCGAGGGCTAATCTGAGTAATCTCTCCTTCGGTTTGAATTCCTTTGTTGCGGACGTCAAATTTGTTGACCATCGTAAAGATGACGATGATGGCGACAACAATCAGCAACAAAATGAAGATAAATTCCATAATGGCGATGCTCCTGACTTAACTTGAGGGACAATTAAGAAACGAGTAACTGGACGATCGCTACGCCCATGACTAACTGGGCAAACATGACCCAACTATAAATAACTTGGATATTCCACAGGTAGATAGCCTCTTCGGGGAGGACGATCGGTCGATACCACAAAGGCACAAACCAACGATGCCGGATGCATTCCGAAACCAAACCCACCTCATAGACTAAGCTGAGAATTTCTGCCGCACATACTTTCAGAATTTCCCGCCACAAATTGCGCTGGTAAATCACGTGCAGAATAACCCGTCCGCAGAAATTAACCAGCAAGAAAACCAGAGGCAAAAGCAACCATTGCCAGTGCTGAGTTAGGGCGATCGCCACAGAAGCGATCGGCAACATCAGCAGAACAATTCCCATCCCTTTCGGGCAATCAAAATAAAGATAGCGATCGTGTCTTTCATACACATAAAACTCCCCTTGCCCCCAATGAAAAAGCCGCCGGACAACTTGGCCGATGTCGTTCCAGGTTTCTGTGGTATGATAAACCAGGGCTTGGGGATTTTTGGTCAGCCAATAACCTTGCTGATAGAGACGATATCCGAAGTCCACATCTTCTCCCCCTGGGTTTTTGGGAAATGTTGGATCGAAACCGCCCAGGAACTGAAACATTTCTTGGCGACAAGACAGGTTATTAGAAGGTCCCCAAATTTGATTTCCTTCTCGATTCCCCAGCTCAAATGCTGCCAAAAAAGGACTCAATTGCACCACTTGCCAAATCCAACTTTCCGGCCCTTTGAACTCGGTTTTGCCCAATCCCGCAACCACGGTGTGATTGCGACAATAAAGCTTCCAATGTTCCTGCAGAAGGTTGGGCGTGGCTTCGCAATCAGAATCGATAAACAACAGAAGGCTATAAGCTGCCATTTTCGCGCCAAAGTTCCGCTTTGCGGCAACCCCAAGCCTTTGAAAATAGTAAGTGACACCGTATTGAACACACAGAGCTTCGATTTGCTGGGCTTCTAACTCGGAACTGTCATCGATTACAATAATTTCAGTGGGTTCAAAAAAGGCTTTTCGACTCTTTTGCAGGGAGGCAAAAAGCCTTTCACACATTTCGACTCTTCCGAAGGTCGGAACGATGACTGAAATGCCGCTGGGGGCGCTAGAGAATTCTCGGATTTCTGGACTCGACTTGGGGTGGATGTTTTTCAATCTACTGCTCCCATTTTGCTGTGGTCTGGCAAGTTTTATCGATTATTCTTCCGGTTTTAGCAAGCGAATATTATCCACAGCGAGTTCTACAGAATCATGGGGCTGCCCGATGGTCTGCCATTGGATTTTTAGGGCTGTTTGTAATGCTTCCTCCCGGTTGGCGGGTTGACCCCAGCCTTCTTGCTGCATGGCATCAAAATCTACCACATACCGAGTCCACTCTGGGTTGGTGGAAAAATCGTAGTGATAGTCGTCATAATCTGAAGTAGCTGCGGAATGCAGTTTCATGCGATAGGTTTTTCCGTCGCCTTTGGCCCAAAATTCAATGCCGTTAAATTCGCTCAAATCTATGGGCGTGTTGGCACTTTTTAAGTCCACTCCCATGCCAATGTAGCCATCAGGAAAGTCGGTGGTTACTTTGCCGGACATTTGGGCGTATTTACTGGATTTTTCCGGACCGCCGGATCTGGGTTGGAATGCACTTCCCGCTGGGGGAATTACTTGTGACGTTCCCCCTTCAGGACGATCGCTGTAGGTAAACCAAGTTCCGCCTTGGAATTGATTAAAGCGATCGCCATCCTCTAGGTCGTCAATCGTCACTGCACTGCGACCTGCTGGCGGTGGCGGAAGGTCGGATGATGCGGAATTGAATTCGCAACCGCCTACACCCGCGAACGCGATCGCCACAGCTAAAATCCTGCCAATGGTAAGTGGAGAAAGTCGAATTTTTTTCATCGTTGCTCCTTGGTGAAATGGCTAAATTGGCTTCAATTTTTTGTGGTTAATCCCTGTTTTTTGAGTTTTATGTAGTTGTTCTGTGGCGAAAAGCAATCTACTACGCCACAGCCGCACTTATGCCGGATTTATACGCAATTTTTTGGTAATTTCAGTGTTATTCATTCCAGCAGTGGCGGACAAAACGAATTGCGATCGCGGGACTAATTGTTCTAATATTTGACGTGGGCCTGTGGAGGTAGTGCAGGGTTGGGCTTTTGGAGTGGGCATGAGTGACTTAGTTGAAATCAGAACTGGCGTAATGAAAAGCCACCGCCGTGGGTGCCTTAACGTTCATTTTATTATAACTGGCATCGCTTCGCAGAGGGGATAAAAAGCGTTTTGTGCCACCCCCGGGGTCTTGTATGCTCAATCCAAACCGATTTGAGGAGAATTGCTGATGCCATTTAAACACACTCGCATCATTCGCTTTCAAGATACCGATGCGGCGGGAGTTTTGTATTTTGCCAACCTGCTGGCGATTTGCCACGAAGCTTACGAAGCGTCTCTCGCCGCCAGTGGTATCGAGCTCAAAGGGTTTTTTCGCAACCCCGACGCCGCCATTGCGATCGCCCATGCGCGGGTGGACTTTTTTGCGCCCCTGTTTTGTGGGGATGAAGTGGCGATCGCGCTGACGCCCACTTTGCTCAAAGCGCATACCTTTGAAATCGATTATCGAGTTTTTCCCACCACCGCCTCCAGTGAAGGGGCGATCGGGCGCGCCCTCACCAAACATGTCTGCATTCACCCCGCCTCCAGGCAAAAACAACCCCTCGCCCCAGAAATAATGAAGTGGCTACTTCAATGGGCTGAATAAGGGGTTTTTCGCGCGATCGATCCGGCAAAAGAGTCTGGGGCGATCGCGGGGGGTAAACCGAGAAAACCCTGTTCTGGAAAGGCTTTCGCTTCTGAATTCTCCTCAACTCGCCTCCCCCTTGCGCCAGGGATTACCCGCATCACTACCGTGAAAAAATCAGTGACAATTTTACATAAATTTATAGTTATTTGTAAAACTTAATACTTTTTTCAGAATATCTTCAGATATTATTAATAATTAATTAACAATTCTCTCGGTGGGTGACAGAATTCTCATCGAGAATCATTTGAGAACCGAAACAATGAACTTGGAGCAACAATTTTACGCACAGTTACGAAACTTAGGGTATTGGGACCGCACGGAGCGGGTGAATTCCAGCAATAAAAGCCATCCCTTATCCCTGGCGTGGTCTAATCCGAACACCACTACAGATCCCGAAACGATGTTTCAAATTATGTGGCTGCTGTGTTCGAGCCAGCGGCGACAAAAACTCAACCCGATCGACGTGCGTATTTTAGATCGAACCGCCGCCGACTTAGTTTATGATGGGCAAATTGTGCCCGCTACTCAGTCCTATGTACAATACCTCTGGCAACAAGTTTATGGGATGGAATTCCCCCACTTGCTGACGGAAAGATAAAGAGATGCGGCCTTTTTTAGGCAAAATTACTCAAGGTTTTCCGGAAATTTTGCGGTTCGGCGATCGCGTGATTTTGGTGTAGGAGAATGGTTACATTTCGATCGCCCGATCGCTGAATTCAGCTTTTTTCACCGGATCCCATTCTGGCGGATGAGTCCTCCTCATCTGAAGAATTTGCATCTCTCAGATGAGCCTTCGCGATCGCTTGCACTCGTTCGCGATTGACTTTTCCCTGGGCGTTTCGCGGCATTTGTTGTACCGCACACCAATATTTCGGACGCTTGTATTTGGCTAATTTATCTTCTAGCGCTTCGGCGATCGCCCTTGCGGAAATGCCGGGGTGAGGAACGTACACCGCCGCGATCGCTTGACCCCAATCTCCATCCGCTACAGCGATCGCGCAAGCATCCGCCACCAAACCCGTGGCGCGAATTGCCGCTTCCACCTGTACCGGAAACACATTCTCGCCGCCAGTGATAATCTTATCGCTGGCACGTCCAACAATGTTTAAATACCCTTGCTCGTCAAAAAATCCCAAATCATCTGACAGGAAAGGGCGGATTTTCCCTGACTCATTTTTCATCTCTCCTTCGCCATAATACCCCCACGCCAGAGACTCTGCCTGAATCGCAATTCTGCCGATTTGATTCACCCCCAGTTTCTCGCCATTGCGATCGCAAATCGTAATTTTGGCATGAGGTAAAACCCGACCGCTGCTATTGTAACCGGCGATAAAATCGGTGGGTTTGAGCGTTACTACTTGTGACGCGGTTTCCGTCATCCCATAGGTCGGGGCTAAGGCAATTTTGCATCTTCTTGCCCGATCGAGCAAGTCGGGCCATGCGGGCGCACCCCCCAACAATACAGTTTTAAATCGCGATAAATAATTCCCCGCTTCGGGCGCTTGTAATAGTCGATTTAACTGGGTAGGCACTAAGGAGATAAAAAAGTCTTCTGGATTGATTTTTTCTAACAATGGCACGGGAGAATTCTCCGCAGCGCTAGGGGTGGCGATCGCCTGCCAATTCCCATAACCGGGCAGTTTTTTGTAAGAGGATAAAATCACCAGTTTGCCCCCGGTGGTCAACGATCGCAAAAATTGCATTAAACCGCTGACGTGATAAACCGGCAACAGGCAGAAAGAATTTACTGTGGGTGTTTGAAAATAGGCGGTAAATCCGCGTACTGATGCCATTAAGGTTTCCCACCGATGAATCGCAAACCGAATCTGACCGGAAGACCCGCCGGTGGGAATCATAATTGCCGATTTCAGTTTGGGGTTTTGAGGGGCGATCGCCGACTTTGCGCGGGGGGATAAAGCGGCGCGGAAGCTGACGAAATCCCTGATGCTGGTTGATGCGGTGCAAATGATATCCGGTTGCACCAAGGTGCAGACTTGTTCCCATTCTTTTTCCACCCAATTGGGATTGGTTAAAAAAATCGGGCAGCGGGCAGCAACGGCGGCGATAAAACTGGCGAGAAATCGCAGCGGATCCGCTTCGGCGAGTAAAATGGTGGGGCGAGTTTCCCGTTGGGTGAACTGGTGAAATAATTGCAGGGCGATCGCGCTAAAATCCAGGCGATCGCTATCGCAAATTATCCAATTTTCTTTAGCACGATTTTGCAAATAAGTCAAGGGTTCTGCCATAATTCTTCGATTGCGATTTCATCATCGGCAAACCAATGGTTGACGCCGAAACCCACTGCGCGATCGCGGGGGGTAGAAATTTCGGTGGCTAGTTTCAAGGCGGCATTGCGGCCAATTTGCGTTTCAAATACCGATGAAAACACCGCATCAATTTTATTTAACTGGCAAAATTGACGCAACTGGGAAGGCGATCCGGAAATACAGGGTTTGATGGAAAAAAGTCCCCGCCATCCTTGGCGATAAGCGGCTTCCATTTGCGCTAAGGTGGCGACGGATTCATCTAAGGCGATCGCCGTAGAAAAGCGAGTGCTCAATTCTAGCATTGTCTCGAATTCTCCCACGGGTAAAGGTTGTTCTAGAAATTCGATAATTTCTCCCGCTTTGTCGCAAGCTTCCAGCCATTTTTCCGCCTCTGCAAGGTTCAATCCGCCATTGGCATCTAAGCGCAAAAAGCCGATGTCCTCTTGCCAATCTTCGCAAATTGACCTCACCAATTCTCGAAAAATTCTCAATTCTCTTTCGATGGGGGCAACGCCAATTTTCCACTTAAAGGTACGATATCCCTGCTTCCAAAGAATTTTATGTCCCAATAATGCCGCTTCTCCCGCCGGCAATAAGCCACTATACGTCAGGGTGGCAAAGGGGATATCGATTGCGGGCGATCGCCCTGCATCATCGGGAAGCAATTTATGGGTACTGCAGGCTTCCCACGCGGTTTCTAACCCAAACTGACAGGCGGGTAAATTCGGGGGAAGCGAAAAAATCGTGCGATCGCTAATCCATTCTGGCAATTTCTGGCAAAATTCTAACGCTTCGCCAATGGTTTCCGAACCAAATGCACTTAACGGCGCAATTTCTCCCCACCCCACGTCCCCTTTTTCGTTTTTTAAACGCACGATAATCCCGTCGCGCACCTCCCAAATGCCATGACTGGTGTGCATGGGGCGCTTGAACTTGCGCCGATAAGAACGAAAGTCAAATTGATAGCGCATTTTCCAAAGTTATAGCTAAGAGTTAAAAGGATGATAAAATAAAATATCGATATTTTAGGGAAAGTCACTGGCTTGTCTATTGCGAATTATTCTATCACAATTCTTCGATAACTGCATCTTTGGCGTTTCCCTCCCTCACCAAGCTGTGGCGCTGTCTCCCTAGCCCACTTTACTTTTTCCCTTGGCAACGAAAAACTTTTTTATAGATTTTACGATAAAAATTTATCCCGTTTTTATCTGGATAAAAATTGATTTAACTAACCAATAAAATCGCGAATTGTCTGAGCATAAAATTGGGGCCTTTCCCAGTGGATATTGTGGCCGCTTTCCGGAATAATTTTAACCTGCGCTGCGGGACATTGCTGCGCGATTTGTTCGTTGATGACTTGAAATTTATTATCCGATTCTCCCACTAGCAGCAGCAGAGGCGTTTGATTTTCTGGCAACTTTTCCCAGAGAGAGGGTTGGGTTCCAGTGCCCATGTTTCGCAGAGATTTGGCTAATTCCACAGGATTATTTTCCAATCGGCGATCGCGTAATTTCTCGAAGTCTCGATGTGCGGATAAACTGTGAAAAATAGGCTGACGATACCACTGCAGCAAGAAGGAGTTAAAATCGGTGGTTTCTAACTGGTGGGCGCGTTGGGCATCGCGTTGGCGACGACGCGATCGCCCTGTGGCAGTTTTTAATCCCGGGGAAGCAGATTCGAGCACCACTTTGGCAAATTTCTCCGGAAAATGCAGGGTCAAATATAATGCCAGTCGTCCCCCCATCGAGTAACCTACTAAAAAACAGCGTCGGATGTTTAATTCCTCGAGCAAGTCAACTATTGCGTTAGCCACATTTGGCATCCTGTAGGCATCTTCCCCACCGATCGCTCGAGTTTTGCCATGCCCGGGAAGGTCAACCGCCACACAGCAAAAGCGATGGCTAAGCTGGGAAATTACGGTTTGAAAAGCATTGCAATTTCCCATAAATCCATGTAAAAATAAAATGATTGGATAATGGCGCTGTCCGGTTATCGAATAAAAAAAGTGATAGTTTTTCAGATAAATCATGGTACTTTTTTAGGCAGTAACTGCCGGGTTTGGTTAAACCACGGCAGTGGTAAATTTACAGAATAAATCCTGCCCCTAACAGTAAGCAACTCCAGAAATGAACGGCAACGGCAATAAATTTGCAGTTACTCACCTTTTCCGGGCGATCGTGATACTGGCCCACATGACGGCACAGTTTCACCGCAAAGGGAAACCCGGCAAAACTGAGTAATGCCAAAACGGGGAAAATTCCCAAGAGGACCAATGCTGCACTCCCGGCAAAAATGATACCGCAAAACCAAGGTAAGAGTTGAGCGCCGCGTTTGGTGCCCATCCGCACCAGGGGCGATCGCTTCCCGGCAGCTAAATCATCATTCACTTGGTGAAAGTGGGAGCAAAACAAAATCAAGGTCGTGGCAACGCCGACAATTATCGATGCCATCAAACTCAGATTCGACCAACTTTGGGTTTGACTGTAATAAGCAGCGGAAACCCCCAACGGCCCAAAGGCAAAAAAGCAGAGAAATTCTCCCAACCCTTGATATCCGAGGCGAAACGGGGGACCTTGGTACATATACCCTAAAAAGCAGCACAAGAAAATTAATCCCAAAACGGTTAAATCTTGCTGCCACCAGCAAATCGTTAATATCCCAATAATGCCCAGCGCCAAGCATAAATTGCCCAGCCAAAAAACCAAGGATTTATTGCCAGTTAGGTTGACCAAGGAATGGTGCTTATTTTTATCGATTCCCGTTTCCGAATCAAATACATCATTGCTGATATTTTCCCAGGCCAGAATTAAAATGGCAGCGGTGACAAAGGTGGAAAAAATGGGCCAATTGATGGCAGATTTTTCGCAAAAAGCGACGGCAGTTCCCACCCAAATCGGCATAATGGCTACACTGTACATGGGGGGTTTAATTGCCGCCATCCATAATTTGTTGTTCGATCGCTCAATTGTGCGGGTTGTCATTCACTTTTCCCGATCGTGTTCAGTCAGTGCCATAATTTTACGATCGCCCGTCGGCAAATTGGCAGACTGCGAAGAATTAAGAATTATTAATCAAACCGACAGAATGGAGGGGTCAGCTCAACCAGGCCCACCCCACTCCCGGCGATCGCGGGGTTATCCCCATTGTGTATTGCAGAATGCCAACTGGTAATACTCGAACTGCCGAGGGATTAACAGGGTTTGCCGGCAAAATGGCACCCATGACCCTCGGACAGATGGTAGGGAAAGGCGATCGCCCAGGCGATCCCGTGGAAGGGAAGACAATGGAATGATTAGATATATAGGAGAGTCCCTAGAGAAGGACTCCCTGCATCCGGGGACTTTCCCCCACTCGCCCAACACACCATCCTCGCTTCCATGCCAGTTGTACCGTCTGATGCCAATCTATTGCCAGACTACAAGGAACTGTATCGGTTTCTTGTTGCTTGTCAGCAGGTCGCCGTTGACCGAGACTGTCCGCAGATCGCTAGCATATCCCGAGAGATTCCGCCAGTAGATCCCCTAGCAGTGCTGCAGGCGATCGCCCAACCCGAAGATCTGCATTTTTACTTTGAAAACGGCCCGCAAGACAAAGCGATCGCCGCGATCGGGTCTGCAGATCGATTTGAGGCCCCGATTGGCGATCGCAGATTTGTCAAAGCGCAAAATTTTATTCAATCCTGCATCGATCGGGTGATGTCCACCGGCGAAACGGACCTTCCCTGCGCCGGACCCTACTTTTTTTGCAGCTTCACCTTTTTTGACGACCCCCCACCAGAGAGCGCTCCTTTTCCCCCCGCCACCGTCTTTTTACCCCGCTGGCAAGTGACGCGCTGCCAAAACCGTTCCGTTTTAGTCGCCAACTGTCCCCTTTCCGGAAACGAAGATTTAGAAATATTATCTCGAGAAATTTGGCAAAAAATCAATCAAATTGGCTGGGTCAATTATTCCTGGATGGATGAAGCGCAAAAAAATGGCAAAGGGCTAAAACTGCAGCAAATCGCTGTACCCAGCCATCCTTTTAAAACAGCCGTGCGTTCCGCTTTAGACTCGATAAAAAGCCAGCGGTTAAATAAAATCGTCCTGGCTCAAACCTTGCAGGTCACCTCTCAAAAGCAGTTTAATATTTTTCACTCCTTAAATCACTTGCGCCAAGTGTATCCCGACTGCTATATTTTTTCCACCAGCAACGGGAAAGGCACCCATTTTATCGGGGCCAGTCCCGAACGCTTGCTTGCCATTGATAACCAACAATTGGTCACCGATGCCCTCGCCGGTTCCGCACCCCGAGGCAAAACCCCCACCGAAGATGCAGATTTAGCCAATGGATTGCTCTCCAGTGAAAAAGAAAAACACGAACATCGAGTGGTGATAGAATTTATTCGCGATCGCCTCTCTCATCTCGGGTTATCTCCCCGCGTCTTCCCAGAACCGCGCCTGTTGCAACTGTCCAATATCCAACATTTATGGACTCCCATTCAATGCACCATTCCCCCCAGGATTCATCCCTTAAAAATTTTAGCCGAACTTCACCCCACCCCCGCCGTTGCCGGCACCCCCAGAGATATCGCCACCCAAGAAATTCGCCGCTATGAAACCTTCGATCGCTGTCTGTATGCCGCCCCTTTAGGATGGATAGATCGCCAAGGCAATGCCGAATTTATCGTCGGCATTCGTTCCGCATTAATTCAAGACAATCGCGCCCGTCTTTATGCTGGTGCGGGTATCGTTGCCGGTTCCGACCCCGATAAAGAACTCGCCGAAATTCAACTCAAACTCAAAACCCTTTTAAAAGCATTAGTGTAACAGCATTCCTGTAAAATGTCCTTACCTTTTTTCTGCCTTTAGTGTTCCTCGCCAATGCCACTCGATTTTCGCAACACCAACAGTATTTGGGCCTCTATTTTAGTCGAGACCTGTCATCGACTGGGATTAACCACCGCCGTTATTTGTCCCGGTTCCCGGTCCACGCCCCTCACCGTTGCATTTGCCACCCATCCGCATATCGAAACCCTGCCGATTTTAGACGAGCGATCGGCGGCATTTTTTGCCCTGGGAATGGCCAAAAAAACCGCCAAACCCGTGGCGATCGTTTGCACCTCCGGAACCGCCGGAGCGAATTTTTATCCCGCCATTATCGAAGCGCGAGAAAGTCGCGTCCCTTTGTTAATCTTAACCGCCGATAGACCGCCAGAACTGCGCCACTGTCATTCCGGACAAACCATCGACCAAATCAAACTCTATGGCAATTATCCCAACTGGCACGCCGAATTAGCAACTCCTTCTCTAGAGATTTCCATGCTGCGCTATTTGCGACAAACCGTCATTCATGCATGGGAAAAAACCCTTTTCCCCATCCCCGGCGCAGTACATCTCAATTTACCCTTTCGCGATCCGCTACCCCCCCTCCCGCAACCGGAAGCACAAGCTTTAGGGTCAGAATTGAACGAGTCAGAATTCTTTGTAAATTGTCGCCCATTGCGTTACCATGCTTCTGCTTTTATCCCGGAGATTCCACTGCAAGAATGGCAATCATGCCACAGGGGAATTATCCTCGGCGGCGTAGCGCAACCACCAGATCCAAAAGGCTATTGTGATGCGATCGCCCACCTTTCCCAAACCTTACAATTCCCCGTACTCGCCGAGGGACTTTCCCCCCTGCGAAACTATAGCGATCGCAATCCTTACTTAATTTCCACTTACGACATTCTCCTGCGAAATCCCCTCCTCGCCCATACCCTCGCCCCGCAAATCGTCATTCAAATCGGCGACTTACCCACCAGCAAACAACTCCGCGCTTGGTTAGACTCCATCCAACCGATTTATTACCTCATCGATCCGACTTACCACAATCTCGACCCCCTACATGGCAAAACCATTCATCTGCGAACTTCTATCGAACAGCTTGCCGCAAAAAACTGGCAACAAACCCACGGGAAGACTTCTGCATCTAAACCCCACAACTATCTAAAACTCTGGTGCGACGCAGAGAGCAACTGTCGGCAAAAACTAGATAAATTAATCGCCTCAAATCCTGCTATTTTTGAACCCAAAATCCCTTGGATGCTTTCCCAATTATTGCCCAAAAAAACCCCAATTTTTATTGCCAATAGTATGCCCGTGCGGGATGTAGAATTTTTCTGGAAACCCGGCAACCGCGCCATTCGCCCCTTTTTCAACCGAGGCGCAAACGGCATTGACGGCACCTTATCCACAGCTTTGGGAATTGCCCATCACAATCAACCCAGCGTCATGTTAACCGGCGATTTAGCCCTGTTGCACGACACGAACGGGTTTTTATTGCGGAACAAATTCAAGGGACATTTAACCCTAGTTTTAATTAACAATAACGGCGGGGGAATATTTGAAATGCTGCCCATTTCCCAATTTGAACCCCCGTTTGAGGAGTTTTTTGCCACGCCGCAACACATCAATTTTGCCGAATTATGCCTCACCTATGGCGTGGAACATCAATTGATTTCTTCCTGGGAAAACCTGGAAGAAGCATTAAATCCGTTACCCAAAACGGGGATTCGCGTGCTTGAATTGAAAACCCATCGGCACAGGGATGCTCAATGGCGAAAAGATTGTTTCCAAAAGCTGGCCGATCGGTTATAGTTTTGGACAACAAAAACTTAACTGTAAGTCGCAGGGTGGCAAGTAAATACCGGCTACCGGGGGAATAGCAATTAGGCTGAGATTTCCTCGTTACTATGTCAAATTGGGATGAACTCTCTGTGAGGTTGCACTTTCCCAAATTTAGGAGGTAAAATCAGTGGGACAATTTCCGAGGGTCAATGGATAATATGCCCGTACAAAAACCTCGACTTGCCTATGCAGAAACTTCTTTACCCGTGGCATCAGTTTTGCAACGGATAGAACTGGCGCGGCGAGAGAATGTGGCGTTAGAAGTGGCCAATAAAGGCAATTTTCCGGTGGAAGTTTATCGGCGATCGCGCTTAGAAATATCGGCGGTGCAAGCGTATTTAATGCATGAGTTTCATCCCCTGCACCGAGACCGAGATCGGCGACGCCCTGCGCGCGCTCATGTGTTAGAAACCCTGGAACTGGCTGCGAAATTAGGGGCACCGAGAATTGTCACGGTTTGCGGATTTGGGGAGCAATTGGCCGATCGCCCAATCGATCGAGCCGTGGAATTTTTTAGCCAAATTATCGAGCCGGCGAAACGATTAGGGGTGCGAGTGGCGATCGAACCATTAAGTCCAAAACGATGTGCTGCCCTTACCCATCCGCAAGAGATTGCCCAGTTAATTGAACAATTAGGGGAACCGGCAGTATTTGGGATGCTGTTGGATACGGGACATCTGGCGGATAGTGGCATTCACCTGGATGAGTTTTTTTGCCAGTGGAATGAGGCGATCGAAGAATTGCAATTAAAGGGAGTGGGGTCTACAGCGCCCACCGGGACAATGCCAGTATTGCAGTGGTTAAACTCGCTTTCGGAATTGCCAGAGGTGGTTTGTGTCGAGCATCGGGAGCGAATTTCGCGGGAGAAGTGTGCGGCGCTGTTGTCACTATTGCGAGAAAAACTGGCAACTATGGGGAGAGGATTTCCCGAAGGGCGTTAGCGAGGGTTTGATATTGCGGGAGGGAGTTGTAAATTTGGGCGGAAATGCGAAGTAAGCGGTGAGGTGGGGCGGGCCAAGGAATGACCTGCACCTCGATATGATAGCGATCGAATAATTCATCGCGCAATTCCATTGCGGATCCATCGGGGAGGGGGATAGAGGCGAGAGACCCGATCGCATCTTCAGGGGCGGGGAGTGGCACCTGGAGGGTATCGCAAAGGAGTTGCCTTGCTTCGATGACGAGGGAGTGATTTTTTTGCATTAATTCGGGCCAACCGCCGGGGAGGAGAGACCCCATAAACTCGATGGCGACGGGGACGCAGAAATAGGCGGTAGGGTCATCGGTGCCCATCCAGTCAAATTCCAATTGAAAGCGGGATTTATCCTGGAGGGGAGAATTCGCTCCATGACTGATGGTTAGGGGTCGGATTTTGGGTTGGCGATCGCGCTGCACGTACAAAAAAGCCGCTCCTTTGGGGGCACATAACCATTTGTGACAATTGCCAGTGTAGTAGGTTGCGCCGAGTTGGGAGAGGTTTAAGGGCAGCATTCCCGGGGCGTGAGCGCCATCAATTAAGGTTTCGATGCCGAGTTGGGATAATTGGCGCACCAGTGTTTCGAGGGGGAAAATCAAGCCGGTTTGACTGCTGATGCGATCGAGGATGACGAGTTTTGTGCGGGAGGAAACCCGGGACATCACCGCGTCGATGATTTGTTGTGGGGAGGTGAGGGGGAAGGGAACCGGGGCGGTGACGAGGGTCGCATTGGCGCGATCGCAGACAAAGGCGATCGCGTTGCGAGTGGCGTTGTACTCCTGGGTAGTGGTGAGTAATTCGTCACCGGGTTGGAAATGCAGCGATCGCAGCACGCAATTGACCCCGGTGGTTGCATTCGGCACAAATACCAAGTCTTCTGCATCCGCACCCACAAACCGGGCCAGTTCTTGCCTTGCGCGATCGAGCAGGGGTTCCCACTCCCGCAGGAAAAACCGCACCGGTTCTCGTTCCAATTGTTCTCGCAAGCGTTGCTGCGCTTCCAGTACGGGGAAAGGGCACGCACCGAAAGAACCGTGATTGAGAAACGTCACCTCGTGGTCGATCTTCCAGTAGTGGTTCCAGCTCGTTACAGCTTCCACGGGCAAAAAAGCCTCTTGGGACATCTATCTGAAAAAAATTAGAGTTCTGACTTTAGATTGTAAAGTGACGTTGCGTCTCATCCAAAATCAGAACTCTAGTTTTTGTGAAACTCCCCGGGTAGGATTCGAACCTACGACCAATCGGTTAACAGCCGACCGCTCTACCGCTGAGCTACCGAGGAATGTGGGTCGCTCGTTCTTTGCTGACCGTAATCTATATTACACACACTCTTAGGGATTTGGCAAGCCTTTTTGCAAAATTTTTTGAAATTTTTTTTTGTGATTTGCTGAAAGCCTTGCCGGATAAGGGTTTTACGCTTAAAATTTTTTTGGATTTCCTGCCGTTTCCCGGCGGGTGTCCCGTGATGAAGCTCCCGTGAAGGGGTTGGATCCCTGATGGCTTACAACCCCATTCTCAGTTGGGCGAGGCGCTTTTGAGATTCGACATCGAGTCCCGACACCAGAAAGCGGCTAGAGGGGCGTTGTTTGGTTTTATGTTTCCTGCGGCACTTCCGTGCTGTGGATTCCACCGCTTGGCCGAGTTGCTGTGCGGACATCCATTCAGCGCCGTAGCCCAACACGGTTTGCTGCTGGGCGCGGTCTGAAGTGGCCACGATAAAGCGACGGTGCAAGTTCGCCACATCGCGACGAAAGTTCGCACAGGCTTTTTCAATATAGGTGTCTGCGGTTTGACCGAAGTCGGTGTAGCAGACGGAGAGATTTTTGGTGACCGTTTCGATGTAGCAGCGCTCGTCTCGGGAATGGGCATCAAAGACCACGCGGGTCTCGAGTCCTTCAAAGGCACTGTAGTTGACCAGTGCTTCGATCAGTTTGCGCCGTGCGGCTTCAAGTCCTTGTTGGTCTCGCTGGATTTTTAGCTTCGACCATACTCCTATTATGTTGTAACCATCCACGAGCAGTATGGCTCGCGCTAAGGAGCGTGGCATGGTTTTTCTTTACATTGTTTAAATTTTCGACAGATGAGGCAAGCTCGTTGACATTATGACATCATTTATTGCGTTTTGTTAATTTCTGACTCAGAAAAATATTTTTCCCATAACAACACCGATGAGAGGGAAGGGGGTAACGGCGCGATCGCGCCGTTACCCCCTTCCTTAATAGTTCTCCTCGCGCATCAGGCGTTGCTGCAAGGGGGCTGGGTCTCCCCGAGCCACCACTTGGCCCCGTTCGATCAAAAATGCGCCATCGCAATAATCTAATTCATCAAAGCGATGAGTCACCCACAGGGCGGTTAAACCCCGATTTTTCACCAAACGCTGCACCTGTGCCACGAGGTCTAACTGACTTTCCGGGTCGAGTAAAGCCGTCGGTTCGTCTAAGAGTAAGACTTCACAGTGGCGCGCGATCGCGCCGGCAATGGCGATTCGCTGTTTTTGACCGCCACTGAGGGCGTAAATCGGGCGGCGTTGCAATCCTAGTAAATTGACCGCCCCCAGGGCTTCTTCCACCCGCGCTCTAATTTGAGGAGGGGAGAGCTTTTCCTCCACCAATCCAAACGCCACATCTGCACCCACGGTGGGCATGACCAACTGATGATCCGGATTTTGAAAGACGAAGCCTACGGGGCGATCGATTTCGATTTCGCCCTCCTCGGGAGTCAACAAACCCGCCAGCAACCTTAACAAGGTGGATTTGCCACTGCCATTGGTGCCCAAGAGCATCCAAAACTCGCCCCTGGGTACCCCTAACGAGCAACCGTTTAACACCTCGAGTCCGTTGGGCCAGCGAAAGCTCAGTTCGCGCACCTGAATGGCGAACTCGGGCTTTTCTGGGGTTTGGGATGGGTTCATTCGGAAAGGGCTTCCACAACCGCCGCAAAACCAGGTGCTTTACCTGCGGCTGCTCCGCCAGCTTTCTCGGAAATCTGCACGGCAGAAATGGCATCGGCAAACACCGCGACTTTTTTCTCGGGCATTTTCTCGCAGGTGAGTTCCACTACCTCGGAACTGCCAGAGCGCATCGCCTCCAGAACTTGCTGGTAGACTTCTTCCGCCCCTTCAACCGTTTTGCGTTGAACCGACAGGGGTAGGGGTGTGTTCTTCAGAGTCAAGTCAATCGTGAACATGCTTTATGGAAAATTTCTCAGCATCAGTTCTTTCTAGTATCTCAGAATCTCAGCACAAGGAGGGGGCAGTGTGCTGTGCTCTCAACCCCAACCTGCGCGATCGCCGAATCCCCGTTTCCCGCCATAGGCGATCGGGCATCAGTAGGGGTTCCCACCCGGGTTCTATAGAGTTCCATATTCCTAGCCCCCTCCAGATAATTTGGCCAAAATTTAACAAAACTTTATAAAAGGGGGTGCAAAATCCACAATTATCCCCTTATAATGAGAAACATAGTAAAGAAACGTAAAGACTACTTCCATAATGAACGCTTTTCTGCTATGGGTCGCTAACCCACGGGCAGAGCAAGTGGGGAGTAGGATTTGCTAATGTACTTATATCTATTTAGGAGATTTGCGTTATGACGATTGCAGTCGGACGCGCCCAGACTGAGCGAGGATGGTTTGACGTCCTCGATGACTGGCTGAAGCGCGATCGCTTCGTCTTCATCGGCTGGTCTGGCCTGCTGTTATTCCCCTGCGCCTACTTGGCGATCGGGGGCTGGCTGACCGGCACCACCTTCGTTACCTCCTGGTACACCCAC
>NZ_JAYFEQ010000699.1:0-202 GCF_055795085.1 Phormidium sp. CCY1219
TACTCTCATTGGAACACCGGGTTGTTTCCCTATTCTTGTACTCCAGTATTTGAGATTGCCGTCGTATGGGCTGGCCTTGCCTTTGACTTTAACGTGTCTGACAATTGGAGTCTCGGCGTGGTATCGCAATTTGATTGGGTTTGATTCCGCTCGTGTTGCAAATACCCATTGCCGATTCCCTATTGCTTGCCAGTATTTCTTG
>NZ_JAYFEQ010000700.1:0-483 GCF_055795085.1 Phormidium sp. CCY1219
CCGCACAAAGAAGTCATACTAGAAGCCCGAGACCTGATTGAACAATGGCTTAAACAAGTTGGATTAAAGCTTAAGCCCGAAAAGACAAGAATCTGCCATACCCATGAATTCTCAGAAGAGGGGGGAAAGCCAGGTTTTGACTTCTTAGGGTTTAATGTCCGCCACTACACAGTTGGCAAATACAAAGCCACAAAAACTAGTGTAGGGGGAAAGCGGCTACTCCGACTCAACATAAAGCCAAGCAAGAAGTCAGTCAAGGAGCATTACAAGGCAATTAAGGCAGTTATCAAGGCTCATAAAACAGCCCCACAATACGCATTAATCAAACGCCTAAATCCAGTCATAAAAGGGTGGATTAACTACTATTCGGGAGTAGTATCCAAGGAAACATTCTCCAAACTCGACTATATGGTTTGGGTAGCTTTAAGGGCATGGACAGTATCAAGATGTGGGAAAGCGTCCATTGATAAGCTCAGAAAGTAT
>NZ_JAYFEQ010000701.1:0-245 GCF_055795085.1 Phormidium sp. CCY1219
GAGCACTACAAGGCAATTAAGGCGGTAATCAAGGCTCACAAAACAGCCCCACAAGCCGCATTAATCAAACACCTAAATCCAGTCATAAAAGGGTGGAGTAACTACTATTCGGGAGTAGTATCCAAGGAAACATTCTCCAAACTCGATTATATGGTTTGGGTAGCTTTAAGGGCATGGACAGCATCAAGATGTGGGAAAGCGTCCATTGATAAGCTCAGAAAGTATTACCATCATGGAGCCAATGG
>NZ_JAYFEQ010000702.1:0-10787 GCF_055795085.1 Phormidium sp. CCY1219
GGGGCTTGGTAAGACTTTATTTTCCCAAGCTCACCTGACCAGAAGACCAGACTTATCTAAGTTTGGTAGCCATGAAGAATAAATCGTCATAATGTCCCGTGAATTAACCGAGGCGATCGCGGGTTCGAGGGAAAGAGCCAATCAACCTGGGTCGAGGCGGAACCTCGGGGAGTGCGTTCCCAGCATTTGCTGGGAACGAGAGGAGGAGAGGAACGGCGGCGGGGCTTTTTTAAACGGTTTGGGAGAGGCAATTAATATTCAAACAGCAGGGTCTCAAATTTTTCCGACTTTGGCGGTGGGCTGGGCGGGGACTGTTTGGGTAGGGAAGAGGGATGGCGATCGCACTGGGAAATACGGCTATCCAACATGCTGAGGCGCTGATAAATCTGTTCTCGTCGGTGTTCGATCCGTTGCAGTTCTCCTTCTAGCCGTTGCTTTTCCACAACCAGTTGATACATCTCCAAATACGCCTGCGCTTCTGAGCGTTGGCGAGGGATGCTGCTGAGTTTGGGATGAGCGCTGTGGTGGGAAATGGGCGATCGCATATCAAATTCCTCCGCGTTTTCTATTAGTTTACCCAAAAAACATCCAATTGTAGCAGTAGATGCCAGTTCAAGAAGAAATTTTGGGCGAGGCACAAGAAAATGAACCTGCCAGCAAAGCCGTGGCATCCTCAGCAGCCATCGGTGGCGAGAAAAAGTAACCTTGTCCGTCTTCGCAACCGAGAGCCTTGAGTTCTGCCAGTTGTGCGGCATTTTCCACCCCTTCCGCCGTCACATCCATCCCCAGAGCATGAGCCAAGGTAACGATCGCCTGGACGATTTCTAAATTTTTCCCTTCCTTGCCGATTCCACTCACAAAAGAGCGATCGATTTTCAAAGTATCGATGGGAAATTGAGCCAAATGAGACAGAGAAGAATAACCGGTGCCGAAATCATCGAGCGCCAGATAAATTTGTCGTTGTTTGAGTTCCAACAAGATTTGGGTAGCCGCTTGTTTATCGTCCATCAGCACACTTTCGGTAATTTCCAATTTCAAGCAACTCGGGTCCAGATGAGTATCTTGCAAAATGCGATCGATTTGTTCCACTAAATCGAGTTGCAAAAACTGCTTTCCCGATAAATTCACGTTCACTTTCAAGCGCCGATTTTGTGCTATACTAGGAAACCGAGCGTGCCATGTGGCGAGTTGGTGGCAGGCTTGGCGCAGGACCCAGGCACCCAGGGGCACGATCGCGCCGGTTTCTTCTGCCAGGGGAATGAACTCTCCCGGTGAGATAAGACCGCGCTGGGGGTGATGCCAGCGGACCAGGGCTTCAAAGCCGACAATGCCACCGTCAAACAACGACACGAGGGGCTGATAGGCCACTTTGAACGATGTTGGCGCGCCCTTTTCCACCTCGTGGAGTTCCCGGCGCAAATCATTTTCGAGTTGTAACTGTTCCACGGCGCGATCGTGCATAGCGCGATCGAAGAAAGCCGAACAAGCTTTGCCGGCAGCTTTGGCGCGATACATCGCGATATCGGCATTTCGCAGCAAATCTGCAGACACCTCATATTCGATAGAACTCAGAGCAATCCCGATGCTAGCGCTGACGAAGACTTCGTGCCCTTCAAAGGTAAAGGGGGTGTTGAGTTGCTGGTGGATGCGATCGGCAACCGCAGTGGCTTCCTCAATGGTGTGGATATCTTCGAGTAAAATCACGTAATGATCGCCGCCGAGGCGGGCGATAGTATCTTGGGGGCGCAAGCACAGTTGCAAGCGGTGAGCGATGACGATCAGCAGCATATCGCCCACGGCGTGACCGAGACTGTCGTTGACGCGCTTGAAGCGATCGAGGTCGATAAACAACACCGCACAGAGAGAATCCGAGCGCCCCTCAACCTTGGTAGTCGCTTCGCGCAGTCGATCCATAAAAAAGGCGCGGTTCGGCAAGCCAGTGAGAGAATCGTAATACGCTTGATGAATCAGTTGTTCCTCGGCACGTTTGCGATCGCTGATATCAGTTTGCACGCCAATGAAGTGAGAGATTTTCCCCCGCTCGTTTTCCACCGGCGACAAACTCAGTTGGTTCCAAAACACAGCTCCGTCCTTGCGGTAATTCCGCAGAACCACCGTGCAATCTTTCCCCTGGCGAATCGCGTCGCGCAACTGTTCGATTCCCGGTTGGCGGCGGTCTTTTCCTTGCAAAAAGCGGCAGTTTTTGCCCACGGTTTCCGCCGCCGAATACCCAGTCATCTCCTCGAAATAGGGATTCACATAGACCACGGTATTATCTTGTTGGGCATCGGAAATCACGATACCATTGTTGCTTGCGGCGATCGCCCGTTCGAACAGTCGCAAGCGTTCCTCTTGTTCCTTGCGTTCCGTCACATCCCGGGAATTAATCACAAACCCATGAATCCCCGGCGCATTCAGTTGGTTGCTACCTACCGAGTCTAAATATACCCATTCTCCACAGCGGTTGCGAAACCGAAACTCGATTTCGATCGCCTTCCCTTCAGTTCGCAGCGCTTGGGAAAATTGCTCGCAAACCCGTTCGCGATCCTCCGGGTGAACGTAGTCAAATGCAGATTGTCCCACTAACTCTGATTGAGGATAGCCTAAAATTTTTTCGATGGACGGACTTTGATAGCGAATCGTCCCGTCGGCGGCTAAAATCGTAATCAAATCCGAAGAATGCTGCACCAACAAGCGGAAGCGTTCTTCACTTTGCGCCAGAGCATCCATCGCCAGAAAGCGCTCGGTGATATTGAGCGCGCTAAAACAAACCCCCATCACCTTGCCGGTGTCGCTCAACACTGGTTGATAGTTAATTTCAAACCAATTTTCCGTATTTCCGATGCCTTTAATATTGCGCTGCAGGCTCACCGATTGTCCGTTCAATGCGGCATGGAAATCGCGGTTGAAATCTTTTACATCCTCGGGGGCAACATAGGCGTAAATCGAATCTCCCGGGCAAATTTTTCGTTTCCAAATTTCCCAAACGGCTGCCGCCGCCGCTTTGTTAAAGGCTTGTATTTTATAATTAAAATCGATAAATAAAATCGAGGAAACTGAGCAGTTAAAAATTGCTTGTAAGTTGGCTGAAGATTCAGTTAAAGCCGCTTCGGTTGTCTTGCGATCGCTCGCGTCAGCAATCGTACCCATCATCCGCACCGCTCCACCGGTGCCCTCGCACAGCACATCCGCTTTACAGACCATCCAGCGCACCGTCTGACTCTGGGCGTGAACGATCCGGTATTCGCCGTGGTAGCTCGAGCGAGACGCGATCGCTCGTGCCATCATTTTTTCCACCGTCCCCCGATCTTCCGGATGAATCGACTGCCAAAACGGCGACGGCGTGCCATCAAAAGACCCCGGTGGCAGACCCAAAATCGTTTCCAGTTCCTCAGAGCCACTGAAGGTTCCCGCCCGCAGATCCCACTCCCACAGGCCCATTTTGGCCGCTTTGAGCGCCATCTGCAACCGGGTTTCGCTCGCGCGCAATGCCCGTTCGGTGCGCTGGCGTTCCAGTTCCGTGGATGAATGCGCCGCAAAAATTCTCACAAGAGACTGAACTGAGTGCAGATCGCAAAACGGGCGATCGGCGAACAGAGAGATCGCCCCGATCGCCGTGCCATTGATATCGGTGAGGGGAACCCCGAAATAACTGCAACCTTTCAATCGAGCCAGAGGATGGTCTGGCGAAAAATACTCTGTCAGGTTCTTCGCGTGCCACGCCTGTGCCCCTTGTACCACTTGCGCGCAAGGCGTCCCCGCCAAGGTATATTCCCCAGGGGAAGCATTCTGCAAGCCGAGTGACGAGCCATCGGGGTCTCGTTCCCAAAACCCAAGCACTTGCAAGCGTTCTAAGGAATGACCAATCCGTTCTGAAATCACCACGCAACGCACCGGCAGTAAAGACCCTAGATGATATGCTAAGCAGGGGAAAAACGAATCTCCGGCGATCGGGGATTGGCTGCTTGCGATAGTTTGCAGAATTTGGTCGGCTTGTTTGAGTTTGGTGATGTCTCTGAAGGTTTTAAAGAACACGAGATCGCCTTCTAAGGTGAGTGACTGGACAGACATGGCAACCCAAAAGCGGGTCCCGTCTGCTTTTTTGACCAACAGGTCGTAGTTCCGAACGCACCCTTCTCGTTGGAGAACATCCAGCAGCATCACGCGCTGTCTGGGGTTCTCGTAAAAGTCCACCACCCTGCCCAGATGCTCTTCGGGATTGATGCCAAAGAGCTGCCTAAAGTGTTTATTAGCATACACGATCGTGCTATCTTCTGCGCGACTGATGAGGATGGGTAGAGGGGAATCGGCAAGGCGATCGCAAGAAAGTAGCGCTTTTTCATCCCCGTTGTATCCTTGGGCTTGACAGGGTTCTAGCATCGGCATCCCCACGGGAGCTAGATTTTTTCGGTCTCGGGGTTGCGTTGCCTTTTTCCCCTTGACCCGTGGTTGGTCTCGGTTTCGGTTAATCCATACCACATCACTGTTCCCCTTAAGTAGGCTCATCCGCCCTCCTTTCTCCACTGCGTAGCCTGCTTCTGAGAAAATAGACTCAGAGGCAATAACAATTCAATCGATTTAGAAAACAATCTTAATATTTTTGCAGCTTTTGTGAAATTAAATTTAATTAATCTTAAAAAAAACACAAATTCTCGCTCCGCCCGCTAAAAGCTTAAAAAATGTTTAAAAAAAGTGTAATTTATTACCGAACCCCCATTGGCAACCCTCGGCAAAGCGATCGCGATCGCTTCCTCGTCCCCTTCCGCCCACGGCGCGGCCAGAAACCTCAGCGAAAAACCATTAAAATTGTTTATGAGAGCAATATTGCAAATTCTCTCTCGAGGGAAGCCTTACTGACGAGCCACCATAGTGAAGTCCGGAGGGTTTGCCAGAATCCTTCAGGCGGAAAACTGCCTGCTAGGGGGAATGAATTTTCCAGAGCAACGCCCTCGGGTTGGCGCGATCGCCCCGGGGCTTCTCGGGAAAAAACGGGTGCGATCGCCCCCCAACCCGGGCAATTTTTTTGTCAAAAAAGTTTATAATAATTAATAAAAAGTTACAGAGATTCACAATCCCACGGTGCCCCGGCCTACCCTTGGATCCTTTTTTCCCGAGGGTCTTCCCACCGCGCGCCGATGGAAAAATTTCCCGGTCAGAGATTGACAACAAAGCGCTCAAAGACGCCACAGAGCCAGCCATTGAGCCAGATTGACCCTAGCAGAAAATCCAGGGCATCGGTGAGGCTGTGGTAGCATATGAGACATCTGGGGGTGGGGCCAGAAGGAAAAGCTTTCAGGGATTGAATATAAACTAAAACTTAGCGAACCCAATAGAGGAAAGAAACGCAATGCTCGAATCCTATCGCCAACATGCAGCTGAACGGGAAGCCCAAGGCATTCCCCCCCTACCCTTAAACGCCGAGCAAACCGCAGAACTGTGCGAACTGCTGAAAAATCCGCCTGACGGAGAGTCAGAAACCTTATTGCACCTATTGCGCGATCGCGTACCCCCCGGCGTAGACGAAGCCGCCTACGTGAAAGCCTCATTCCTCACCGCACTCGCCAAAGAAGAAGTCAACTGCCCCCTGATTACTCCCCTGCGGGCGATCGAACTGCTCGGCACAATGGTGGGCGGTTATAACGTCCATTCATTAATCGAGCTGCTCAAATCCAGCAACAGCGAGAAAGCACAAACCGCAGCAGACGCCTTAAAGAAAACCCTGCTGGTGTTCGACGCCATGCACGACGTCCTCGAACTGTCGGAAACCAATAGCTATGCCAAGCAAGCGATCGACTCTTGGGCCGAAGCGCAATGGTTTACCGACCGTCCCTCCTTACCCGAGAGCATTCGCGTCACCGTATTTAAAGTACCCGGAGAAACCAACACCGACGATTTATCCCCGGCGAGTCACGCCACCACCCGGCCCGACATTCCCCTGCACGCCCAATCCATGTTAGAGGCCCGCTTAGAAGGGGCACTGGATACCATTGCCGAATTAAAGCAGAAAGGATATCCCGTAGCCTATGTCGGCGACGTGGTAGGCACCGGATCGTCGCGCAAATCCGCGATTAACTCCGTATTGTGGAATTTGGGAGAAGATATTCCCTACGTGCCGAACAAGCGAGCCGGGGGGTATATTTTAGGTGGCGCGATCGCCCCGATTTTCTTCAACACCGCCGAAGACTCCGGTGCCCTGCCCATCGAGTGCGACGTCACCAAAATGCAAACCGGCATGGTGATTACCATCCATCCCTATAAAGGCGAAATCACCAACGAAGCCGGCGAGGTCATTTCCACCTTCAAGCTCAAACCCAACACCATCGTAGACGAAGTGCGTGCCGGCGGACGCATCCCCCTGATTATCGGGCGCAGTCTCACCGACAAAGTTCGCAAAGCCCTCGGACTCGACCTCAGCCCCATTTTCACCCGTCCCGAACTTCCCGAAAACAGCAACAAAGGCTTTACCCTCGCCCAGAAAATGGTCGGTAAAGCCTGCGGACTTCCCGGCGTGCGTCCCGGAACCGCCTGCGAACCCTTAATGACCACCGTCGGTTCCCAGGATACCACCGGGCCGATGACCCGCGACGAATTAAAAGAACTCGCCTGTCTCGGATTTTCCGCCGACTTGGTGATGCAGAGTTTCTGCCATACCGCCGCCTATCCCAAACCGGTGGATGTCACCACTCACCAGAAACTCCCCGACTTCTTTGCTACGCGCGGCGGCGTCGCCTTGCGCCCTGGAGATGGCATCATTCACTCCTGGTTAAACCGAATGCTATTACCGGATACCGTCGGCACCGGTGGTGACTCCCACACCCGCTTCCCCTTGGGCATCTCCTTCCCCGCCGGTTCCGGGTTGGTGGCATTTGCCGCCGCCTTGGGCGTCATGCCGTTAGATATGCCCGAATCCGTGTTAGTCCGCTTCACCGGGGAATTGCAACCGGGCGTTACCTTGCGCGACATCGTGAATGCGATTCCTTATGTGGCGATTCAGCAGGGATTGCTCACCGTGGCGACGGAGAACAAGAAGAACGTGTTCTCCGGGCGGATTATGGAAATGGAAGGATTGCCCGAGCTGAAAGTGGAGCAAGCCTTTGAGCTGACCGATGCCACGGCGGAACGCTCTTGTGCCGGATGTACGGTGAAGCTCAGTGAGGAAACCGTCTCGGAGTATTTGCGATCGAACGTTACTTTATTGAAAAATATGGTGGCGCGCGGCTATCAAGATGCACGTACCATTATGCGCCGCGTGGCCAAAATGGAGGAATGGTTGGCTTCTCCACAGTTAATGTCCGCCGATGCCGATGCGGAATATGTGGAAACCATTGAAGTCAATTTGAACGAGATTAAAGAACCCGTGGTGGCTGCGCCAAACGACCCGGATAATGTGAAGTTAATGTCTGAATGTGCCGGGGATAAAATCGATGAAGTGTTCATCGGGTCTTGCATGACCAATATCGGCCACTATCGCGCCGCCGCTAAGGTGTTGGAAAATGCCGGTCCGGTGAAAGTTCGCTTGTGGATTTGCCCCCCCACTCGCATGGATGAAGCGCAATTGCGACAAGAAGGCGTGTATGGTATTTTCGCCGCCGCCGGTGCGCGCACTGAAATGCCGGGATGCAGCCTCTGCATGGGCAACCAAGCCCGGGTAGAAGACAATGCCACGGTGTTTTCTACTTCAACTCGCAATTTCAATAACCGCATGGGGAAAGGCGCGCGCGTCTATCTCGGTTCGGCAGAATTGGCAGCAGTTTGTGCCCTGTTAGGACGGATTCCTACTGCGGAAGAATATCGCGAAATTGTGGCCGAGAAAATTAATCCGTTTGCAGCGGATTTATATCGCTATCTCAATTTCGACCAAATTGAAGGGTTCGAGGATGAAGGTCGCGTGGTTCCTGTATCGGAAATGCCCAAAATTGAAGATATTTTGGGAATGCCCGTGGGCGCTAACCAATAACCCATAAACTTCTAGGGGCACGGCATTGCCGTGCCCTTCTGCTCATGGATTTTTTGGGATGTTAATTGGGGCGCGTGCCAAATCTAGCTGATAGTGTTCTGGTACAATCTGATGCGATCGGGTGGACCGGAAAGATTGACAAGCGTGGCGGTAATCAAGCGGGGAGAAATTTAGAAAAAGTCTTCAACTCACTTCTGTAGAGCGGCCAAAGTTGGGGTCTCGAGTTGCAGTTCCAGCCTCCGATAGGGTTGAGGGAGCCGAGGTTAAATTTTGCGGCTTAAGTACAATAATGTAGTGAACCGCCTTAGTATATTAATATCATTCTAGTCACTCAAAGCGAAATGAAAGCCGAAGATTATCCTTTTGCCAAAGAACTCATGGTCGATCCGCACCGTCATATCCGTAAAGTGGTTATTGACTTTACGGATTACCAGCGTATCCTCGAAGCACTAGAGGATGAGGGACTCATCCGTGCCATGATGGAGGTCAAAGATGAAAACCCCCTCAGTTTGGATGAAGCACTCGCCGAACTGGAAACTCCATGAAAACTCAATATTTACCTAGCTTTCTGAAAGATATAAAAGCTCTCAAAAGCACCCCAGTCTTTGAATCTATCAAAGCACTGGTGTTTGAAGAAATACCCAACCTCGAAAGTTTTTCAGAGCGTAAAAATGTGAAACGGTTAAAAGGATATGAGAATGCATATCGAATCCGGCTAGGTGATTATCGCATCGGTTTTAGATTTGACGGGGAAACCCTTAATCTTCGATCGCGTGCTAAACTGCAAAGATATATATCGTTATTTTCCTTAATGCCGATCGCCCTTCTATTTTATCAGAGACAGACATAATCGAGCCAATTATTTAGCCGAGATGCTGGCCAGCTAGATAGCAGAAAATCAAGCAGAAAAATTGCTAGTTCAAGAAGAAGAACTGGGAAAAATGGAGACAAAATAAAAACAATTGCCTATCGTAGCAATAGAGAAACCAAAACAGCGATCGCGTTCCCGAGGGGTGTTGGGCAATCCACCCCCAACCCACCCTCGCTTAACGCAATAGTCTGGGGAACCCCAAAGGAGACCATCGGGTTTTAATCCCTTGGAATTTAGGATACCACCAGGGCAAACCTGCTTTCACATCTTCATCGAAGGGCGATCGCTCCTTCAATATCCCATCGGCGATCGCCTTTCAGGGCAGTGTTGGACAACCCACTGGGCGATGGATACCCTAACACCTGAGAAACACTGAATTTTCCCTCTTTTAACTCACTTAAGTAACCAATGAAAGATACCTTGGTTCTCGATGGCTCGGAGTCCACAATCAGAAAGGAGTTGTAGGGAAGAGAAAAACACCAGCGGATGAAGAGAAAAACTAGCACAAAATTAGCTAGTCAACTGGGTAGTCACTCCCGAGGGGTGTGTTATTGTAATAGAGATAAATCTGATTCAGTGGTAGAGCTGGCTACATGCTTGAAAATGGCGTGGGGGTGGATCCAAAACAGGTTCCTCGGCAGGCAGCGCTCCGAAACTGAATCGCTACATCATTTTAAACCTTTTGGAGGCATTGCATGTCGATTTATGTAGGGAATATCTCCTACGACGTAACCGAAGAAGATTTAACCGAGACGTTTTCCGAGTACGGAACAGTCAAGCGCGTAAACCTTCCGACCGATCGCGAAACCGGACGCCCTCGGGGGTTTGGTTTTGTGGAAATGGAGAGTGAAGCGGAGGAAACAGCAGCCATTGAAGCCCTCGATGGAGCGAACTGGATGGGTCGCGACATCAAAGTGAACAAAGCCAAGCCCCGGGAAGACCGACGCGGTGGCGGCTACCGGGGAGGGGGTTATGGTGGGGGCAATAAATTCTCTCGATCCTAAGCACCTTCCCTAGTTCTGTCTTGCTTGCATCTGGCATCCGCCGTGGGGAAAATCAATCTTTCGAACGGCGCAAGGATCGTGGAAATCTACCAAGCGGATGCGGACTGTCGTTACTCCCCCTCGAGGGGAAAAGGCAGATAGGCCGCAGTTTTTGCTGCGAAAGAGTACGCTAAACTATGAAACGGTATAGGCCAGAAAAACTTACGGCCATCCAAACCCTGAACAACGTTTAGAAAAAGGAGTAAGAATGACGCAAGTCGTGGTCGGCGAAAACGAAGCCATTGAATCGGCATTACGTCGATTTAAACGTCAAGTCTCGCGAGCGGGGATTTTAGCCGATGTTAAAAGCCGTCGGCATTTTGAAACTCCGCAAGAAAAACGCAAGCGTAAAGCAAGCGCGGCAAGACGGAAGAGACGTTATCGCTAACGAATGCGGCGATCGCCATTCGGCATTAACCTCAGTACAGGTTAAATGTCAAGGATGCCGCCGTTCTCGGCGTGCATACGCTTCTATCGGGGGTTGAGCCGCAGGGTAGAAGCGTAAATCCCGAGATAGGCGGCTTTCTCGTTGCGCGCTGCTCCCGGTGGGCAACAGGCGGGCTTCACCTTGCAAGGAGATCGCGCCATTAGGGTGCTTGAACCGATAACAGGTGGGAAAACAAACCGCCGGCGATCGCTGTATATGCCTTGCGAACATTCGCAAAAAATGCCGCGTACCATCCCCCTTCCCCAGGGATAGCTACATACAACGGTATTTCTCCATGTACTTCCAAACAGTGGGATCTCGCGTCACGCGCGATCCCTGTCGGGAGGCCCCTAGGGCGACCGCTCTGTGTCATCTTGCTTTCACTGTCACTGGCTTATCTAACACCTACCCGGTCAGCACCCCGCTCTAAAGAGACGGGGCTTCTAGTCCCTGACTTTAGGTAGCTGACCAGCCTAAGCCCTACGAGGG
>NZ_JAYFEQ010000703.1:0-236 GCF_055795085.1 Phormidium sp. CCY1219
GTACGACTACCTTTCCCTGGTAGCTTAGTAGCTAAGGATTTGATGCTTTCTTCCATGCCGTGGAGGGCAATATTTGCTAGTAAGGGACTGATTACCCCTCCTTGTGGTGTGCCCTCATTTGTTGTGAATAGTTGTCCGGTGTCAATTACGCCAGCTTTCAGCCATGCCTTGATTTGTCGTCGGATTGCCGGGAAGACATCAAGTTTGTTGAGAAGTTTTTCATGGTCAATTCGGTC
>NZ_JAYFEQ010000704.1:0-205 GCF_055795085.1 Phormidium sp. CCY1219
GAGCAACAGCGAGGGTTACTTCGTTCCGAATGTCGATTGTTCGTGCCTTTAGGACGCCACCATACGCCGGGTTTCTTCTGAGTGTGTGGAAAGTCGATATGAAACTCGCCTTCCCTTTATCCTTCACCTTTTGGTTCCAGCGTGTCAGTCTAATTTTCGCTGGTTCTCTGTATCGACGCTTCAAACGTGGCTTCGTTTTCCTATC
>NZ_JAYFEQ010000705.1:0-995 GCF_055795085.1 Phormidium sp. CCY1219
TTCTCATCTTGCAAGGCGGGAAAAGGTACTAAGAATAAAGAGTCGTGGGGAACGAAGATGACTTTATCCGTGGGGTTGGTAGGGAGTAAATCGGCAATGGGTGCGATTAACAGTTGATGCAGTTGGTGTAATTCCCGGTTCTCTCGCTGGCGGGTGGGACGAGTTTGCTGTTGTGCCGCCTGCTGATTAAAGGTAAAAGACCGTTCGCTGCGAACTTCCGTGGTTCCATCAACACTTTGAGCAACGGTGATATTCTGACGACAGACCTGGTTATCGAAGCAACGGGCATCGGCAATTCCTTTCGCTAACCAAGTATCTTGCTCTTGCCATAAGGGTTTGAGGTCAGTGCGACGGAAACCGATTTCTCCTGTGGGTTTGATGACCCAGATATACAGTTCCGATTCGTTCAATCGCTCAACCTTGCCAACTTGAAACGCTTCACGAACGTAAGAATATTGGACAATCGTGGCATTTTGGGCAGCAGCAATTTGTTTAATGTGAGTGATATTGGCCGGGGTGACAGTGAGGGCGTTGTCTGGGGTGTCGGCGAGTCTTTGGGCGAGCAATTCTACAAAAGCGCGGGCGCGTCCCCGTTCGGAAATTTCTAAGGCGGTATCGGTTTTATTTTGGGCAATCAGGACGGCTTGCAGGAGTTCGTAAGTGGTTTTCTGTCGTTCAAATAGGGAGATTTTTTGCGCGTCAGTTAAACCAAGGCGCAATTGTTCCCGCACTTCAATGGCTGCCAAGAATTGTTGCTCCGCTTCGGCGTATTCTCCCAGACTCTCGTAAACAACTCCCAGGTTGCCAAGGGTGATGCCTTCCCCCGCTTTGTCGCCGAGAAGCCGAGCTATCTCTAACGATTGCAGGTAGTATTGCTCTGCTTCGGCGTATTCTCCCAGGTTCTGGTAAACATTTCCTAGGTTGTTGAGGGAGATGCTTTCCCACGGTTTGTCCCCAATTTCTCGTGCTATCTCTAACGATTGCAGGAAGTATTG
>NZ_JAYFEQ010000706.1:0-17780 GCF_055795085.1 Phormidium sp. CCY1219
GGAAGGCATTTGGGTGTCTTCGGCGAGGAAGGTTTCGCCGAACCCGCCGGATCCGAGTTCGCGCAGGATGCGATATCGGTTGTTGAGTAAGGTGGGCGTCATCATGGCTGTTGGCTGATAATGAAGCTTTTTTCGAGCCTATCACGTTCTGAAGGGAATGGCTAGGATTGTTCATCAATCTTTACTTACTATAAGGGCAAAAAGCCCAAATCAACTGCTACAGTAGGGAAATGAAATTAAACGGGGGCTACAGTTAGCCCGATCGAGAGGGTGAGCGAAGCATTGCTTTGCTCTGAAAATCGGGAGGCGAGGGGATGTTTTGTCCCCGATCGCCTGTGGGCTAAAATTCGCTCGGCGTCGGGGAATTGCTTCCTCGCCGAGAAGGGTCGCCGGGGTCGGGTGGGCATTCCCCATCGGACTGATTTAACCCGATCGCCATCCCAGAGCGATCGTCGCTCACAAATTTTAATCAAATCTTAAGAAATCTGGACTCACGGAATCTTATCATGGGTAACTCAGGACAACAAACGGTACTCGAGGCGAATCCCTATTTGGAATTAAACAACCAAGGGAAGGTGATGCGTCTGGAACTGCGGGGAAATCGGCACCTGTTGGGGCGCGATCGCGCCACCGGGGCGGATTTGCTGGTTCCCACGGATTGGCAGGTCATTTCTCGCGCTCACGCGGTGTTCGAGAAAGTGGGGAACGATTATCAAATTTACGATGGTGACGGAAGCAACCCCAGCACGAATGGGTTATTTTTGGATCGCACGCGGATTTCCGTGGGCGAGGGCTATCGGTTGCGAAATGGTACCCAAATTCGCATCGGACAAAATCCGAAAGACCAAATTATTCTCACTTACGTTAACCCCACGGAAGCGGGCACGCCACCCCCGGCGCGCTCGGTGTCTCTGAAAGGGCGTTCCGTGTTACTCGGGCGCGACCCCAGCGCTAACCTGCAACTGGATGCGCCGATCGTGTCTCGCCGTCACGCCACGGTGGATTCCGATGGTCGAGGCTATGTTTTGCGAGATTATAGCACAAATGGCGTATTTGTCAACGGGCAGCGGGTACAGGAGTCGATGCGCCTTGCGGAAGGAGCTATTATCCGCATCGGACCGTTTACCTTGGTATTGCGCGGGGACGAACTGCTGGTGCTGGATGGTGGCACGCAAATTCGTCTGGATGCCGAACATTTGGTGCGAGAAGTTAAGGGAGAAAAAGGTGAGAAAAAGCGGTTGCTCCAGGACATTACCCTGGCGATCGAACCGGGTCAGTTTGTCGCGTTAGTTGGCGGGAGTGGTGCGGGGAAATCTACCTTGATGCGAACTTTGTTAGGGGTAGACCCCACCACCCAGGGTGCCGTGTATCTGAATGGGGATGATTTGCGGCGGAATTTCAATATTTATCGCACCCAAATTGGCTATGTGCCCCAGGATGATATCGTTCACCGACAACTGACGGTGGCAGAGGTGCTGACCTATGCGGCGCAGTTGCGACTTCCGCCAGATACGGATGTTAAGGGAGTGGTGCAAAAGACGCTGGACGAGATTGAAATGGGCGATCGCGACAATGTGCTCGTGAGTCAGTTGAGTGGGGGACAGCGCAAGCGAGTGAGTATCGGCGTAGAATTGCTGGCGGATCCGAAGTTATTCTTTTTGGACGAACCTACCTCGGGACTCGATCCGGGGTTGGATAAGAAGATGATGCAGCTTTTGCGAAAATTGGCCGATCGCGGACGCACCATTGTGCTAGTTACTCACGCTACCGCTAACGTGAAATTATGCGATCGCGTGGTTTTCCTGGGACGCGGCGGCCATTTGTGCTATTTCGGACCCCCGCAAGATGCCTTCCAGTTCTTCAATATCACCTCGGGCGACTTCGCCGATATCTATAACGAACTGGAACAAGGGGAAGCACATGTGCAGCGCTGGGCCGATAACTTTCGCCACTCCAAGTTCTACCAACGCTACGTACAAAATCACCTAAGTACCGGCACTCAGGGAAAAAATTCGGCGATCGCCCCTCCCACACAAGTCAAACCCTCTCCATTCCAGCAGCTTTCTCTCCTCACTCAACGCTATTTTCAACTCACCAAACGCGACCCAGTTAACTTAGGCTTAGCCTTATTAACCGCCCCGATTGGTATCAGTTTGATGACCCTCGCCATCCGCGATAAAGACCCCTTAATCGGCGAACCCGACGCCACCTTAGCCCCCCTCGCCCTGCGGGTGTTATTTGTCTTTACCTCAGCCGCTATTTGGGTCGGACTTTCCACCGCTTTGCAAGAAATTGTCAAAGAAGCAGCCATTTACCTGCGGGAACGATTAGTTAATTTAGGTTTGTTCCCTTACTTGGGTTCCAAAATTGCGATTCTAGGCGGATTAGCCATTTTGCAAACCCTATTTATGGCGGGGGCAATTTTGCTAGCGTTTAAAAACCCAGAACCGGACTTAATTTATTGGCCAGTTGGCGTTTCGATTACCAGCTTTTTAACCTTATTTACCAGCATTTGTCTGGGATTGCTGGTGTCGGCGATGGTGAAAAATAGCTCGCAAGCCAATAGCGCTTTACCGCTTTTATTACTCCCCCAGATTATTTTTGCCGGAGTTTTGTTTAAAATGGAAGGGGCGGCAAGTACGATTTCTTGGCTGATGTTAAGTCGCTGGTCTGTAGGAGCTTATGGCGCGTTAGTGAATGTAAATGCAATGGTGCCCGAACCCACGGAATTACCCGATGGAAGTGTGGTTCCGCAACCCTTTGAACCCACCTCGGTTTACGACCCAACTTGGGAAAATTTAGGCTTGAATTGGGGGGTGTTATGTTTGCACGCCCTGATTTATTTAGTAGCCACTTATGGGTTGCAAAAGCGCAAGGATATTTTGTAGTGAAGCAGGGCGATTAAAATCGCCCGCTTCTTTATCTATTCTCGATGTCCGATGACGGTGTACATTAGAGTTTTTTGACCTCTGTAGGTTTGTCTGTGGTATGTTACTTTGCTTTTTTCAAAGCCTAAAACGCCAATAAATTGCTGAATGGTTTCCGGCGGTAAATACCACCAAGCTTCTTGCGGTTCTCGGGTTTTAAAATTTGGTAAAAATATCATTGGACTTTTACCCAATTTAGCCAACAAACTCACCAGGGGAAAATACTTGGGCAAGCGTTCGGTAATAATCACAGTTTCGCGAGTGAGGCGCAATGCTTTCTGTAGGGCGAGAAAGGGGTCGCGAACGTGCAGCAGAACGGAACAAAAGGTGGAAATATCCACCGCGCCAATCGCTTCGGGAATCTCGTAAACGCTGCCATATAACACTTTAGCATTGGACTGATGCGCTTGATGAGCCAACCAATAGCCGTTATTGATTTTATGGATATGGGTTTTAAAATGGCGGGCAAATTCCTCGCAATTCGCGCGCACAAAAGGTACGATATCCCAGGATTGATGTTCCGATAAGTCGTAAGCAATCACTTCTGCGCCGAGTCGTTCCATCTGAAAGCATAAAAATCCACTGGCGGTACCAATTTCTAATACTCGTTTGTTGCTGAAGTCAACGCCACCGAGATACTCGCGCATACCGTGGCGCAAATCCCACTCTCCTTGCACCAGTCCATAACCGGGAATTTCCATTGTATGATAGAAGTAGCACTCGTCTAGATTGGTGACGATTCTGGGGGTGGCGTAGAGGGTGCTATGATTGGGGGAATGGTGGGCGGTGCTGGGCGTTTCTGCGGTCATGGTTCTGGGTCGTAATTGGGCGGTTCTAGTTTATCAAAAATGGGGGATTTTTGGTAGGATTCGGGGGTATTTTATGGGATAATGGAGGTGGTGTTCCCAGTTTGAGCTGGGAACGAGTGCGAGGGATGGAGTCATCGCACATCGGTTTTGTCGATCGCCCAAGTGCGGTTTTCTTCGTCCCAAATCAAGGTCATGCGGAGGGTTTCCTCGGACTGTTTTCCATTTCGTTTGTTATAGGTTAAGGCGACATCGGCGATCGCAACTTCATCTCGGGTGGAAATCTGATTGACGCGGCGCACTCGCACTTGACGAATGCTATCCCACCACTCCACATATTCCTGGTAACTCTCGGAACCGGTTCGTTGAAACTCGGGAGAAAGCATACTCCAGGTGCGGCGATATTCCCGGTCATTAATATTCTCGTAGTAACTGCGAATAAATTGTGCGGAGGAGGGGCGATCGCTGGGGGATGGCGAGGAATTGTCCGGGCGCAAGTCGGAGGCATAAACGTGATTTGCCGCCGCGTTGGGATTGTCACTGGCGAAGGCACAGTAAGCATCCGGGACGAATTCGCCATAGGATTTTAACTGGGCAATACAACTGTCGCGATCGCGGAATTTCGCCACATACACTTGCTCGTAAGGACTCGCCGATAAATTGGGATAATCGGGCAACCAAAAGCTTCCCGCTTCATTATACCCTTGTTGCTTTAATTTCCGCAATTGATTGCGGGCATTTTCGGGATTTTTAAACGCAGAATCGGCCAAGTAATAAAATCCGCTTGCGGTAGGCGGTTCTGGATTGGGAGACTCGGAACTCTCCGGCGGATTTTCCGGGTCTGATGGGCCGGTGGGTGCGGGAGAAACTGGGGTGTTGGGAGACTCGGCACTCCCGGGCGGATTTTCCGGGTCTGATGGGCCGGTGGGTGCGGGAGAAACTGGAGTGTTGGGAGACTCGGCACTCCCGGGCGGATTTTCCGGGTCTGATGGGCCGGTGGGTGCGGGAGAAACCGGGGTGTTGGGTACGCTAGGTGAGGGATTGTCTGAAGGGGTAGGTGCGATGTTTTGGCGCGCGATCGCAAATCCAATCAGAAACGATGCGAGCAACACCCCACCGGCGATCGCCGCAAATCGGCGAGTTCCGCTGCGCCGATGAGGCGGTTTGTAGTTCACCGGCGGCGTGGCGGTAGACTCTCCCATTGGGGCGATCGCCAGGGTAGAAACGTCGGAATTCACCGCCGGTTGCAAGGCATCGAGCATCTCTCGCGCGGTAGAATAGCGACTGCGCGGATTAAACCGCATCGCCTTATCTAACATCCCCGCCAAACCGGGACTAACGCTAGGGGCGTGCTGACGCCAAATTATCTCACCCGTTGCCGGATCTGCCTCCAACTCCTGCGGGAGTTTCCCCGTCAGCAGATACACGGCGGTGACGGCTAAACTATACAAATCGCTGGAATACAACGGTCTTCCTGCTGCTTGTTCCGGTGGCATAAATCCCGGAGTGCCGATCGCGATCGAGGGGGTGGTTCCGCCAGAAGAACTCACTACCGTCGCCATCGTTTCCTTTACCGCCCCAAAATCGATTAACACTGGTTTTTCCACCTCACTTCCCCGGGGTCTTCCGGGGGGCGGCGATCGGAGGATGATATTATCCGGTTTGATATCCCGATGCACCAGGCGCAACCCATGTAGGTATTCCAACACCGGCAATAAACCAGCAAGCAGCGATCGCACCTCTCCCTCACTCAGCGGTCCGCCAGTTTGCACCTTCTTCGTCAGGGTGACGCCTTCTATCAATTCTTGCACCAGATAAAATTGTCCCTCTAGCTCAAAATAGGCAAACAGCTTCGGAATTTGAGGATGTTCCTCCCCCACCTGCTCCAAAATGGCAGCTTCCCGCGCAAACCGCTCTTGAACCACTTGATAAATCTGCGGATTTCCAGTAACGGGTTTGAGCTGTTTGATAACGCAGCGGCGTTTAGATGGCATTTGAGTATCTTCCGCCAAAAACGTTTGACCAAACCCACCGGATCCGAGTTCTTTGAGAATGCGATAGCGATTGTTTAATAGTGCCGATGTCATGGGATAAAACACCTTGGAGGTTTAGAATCAATCGTGCAATTGTCAATCGTTAATTGACCTTCGCTTGTCCTTTACTTCAAGTCAAGCAAACCACTTTCTTTCAGCTTGGGATTAAAGCGCATTTTTTCTTGCACCCCACGCGATTCTAGCACAGATAAAATCTCCGCTTCCACGCGCCGCGCTATCTTTTTAAGCTGTTTTATCTGCCCGAGTTCGTCTGTGGGTTTCTCATACTCTTCTTTCTCCTGCGCCGTCATCAGCGGTTTTACATCAATTGGCTGCGTCCATTTTGCCTCATCGGCGTCATTTCCCCTAGGGGTCTTTCCATTTTCGGCAATCCACTGTTGTTTAATCGCTTCTAATGCGCTGCGACTGGGCCGTTCGATGGTTTGCACTTTAATCCAATAGCACTGATGGGGTTGCCGCACGAGGTGCTGTTTCAGACTCAGGGAAACATCCCGAGAATATCCAATATATCGCAAGACTTTATCCGCGTCAAAAATCGCATAAACGCCGACTTTTCCGCCGAACTCAGGATTCGAGTTGCCCTCAGCATCGAGGTAGGGAAGGTAGTCGAGACTGTCTAGGGAAGGAAGAGAAGTTTGACTGGTCATTTTGGGTATCTTTGGTAATTATGATTGCGCCATTTTGTAGCAAATTTTTTGCTGTCGCTTTGATGCGTTACTCCTTTGGATAATGGGCAATTTGACGATAAACGGCACACAAGCGACTGGGATTGAAAATTTTGGCTTTAAACATAAAGTTCGGCGGCACGTTAATAATTACGTACTCATCGGATTCGTGATAAAACTCGAATTCCTTCGGCATTCCTTTGGGGGTACTTTCGCTATAGGGAATCGGTTGGAACAGCAGTTCGGTAAATTCTACCTGAGAAGCGCCGGATTGTTCCGCAACCTGCTGACGGAAATTTTCCCCATTTAATAACCGAAATAAGGTAGATTTGGCCTCGGGTTCGAGGGTAAAGTTTGGGTTATAATTTTGGACGATTTTTAGCCCCATTGGTCAAGCACCTGCTGATGAACGACGGATGGATAATTTGCCCCGGTTAAATCCGAGGACTGATGCATTCTAACTCATTCCGGAGGGAGTGTTTTTCCCCGGCGGGGGATTTCTCCGGGCAAATTGGAGGGTCAGGGGAGATGAAAGTGGCACAGCGCCCGGTTGCCCCCTGCCTGAGTTCTCAACTCTCTTATGATGCCAGCTCCGATCCACAGCGATCGCCCTGGGTTTAAAATTCTTAACAGAAATTGCGGAGTCGTCAAGTGGGGGGTTGATTCTACCGTCTAGAATGGTACAATAAAAGGCGAACAGAGAGGTGGATTGAGGTGAATTCTGCGAACGGTTGGATTTGCGACGGAATCCCCAAAAACGGACAGCACTATCCCAATTGCTCTGGTTCCCATCCCCCCCACGAGAATCACGCCCCCGAGTGCGAGATATGTGGGTTGCCCCAGGAGGCAATGGAACCGCAGAAACTGGACTCAAAGAGCAAAACCCTGTTGTCGCAACCACAAAAATTCCAGTTTCCGATCGCCGCAACAGTTGCGATCGCCCTAATTCTGCTGTTGGGGGGCACCACGGCGGGATATCTGCTGTGGCGCAACGATGTATGGCGGTTTGAGGCAGAAAATTCTGCCGAAATGGCGGCGGATTCTTTGGAAAGTATCAGTCAAACGGCGGTGAATGCGGAGTCTATCAGTCAGGGGGAAAAAGTTTTATTGGTGGGGGGCAAGAATTTCGCGGAAAAAGTGGCGGGGGCAACGGCATTTAGTCAGCAAAATTGGGACGAAGCGATCGCTCAATATCAGCTAGCGTCTGAAGTGGATCCGAACGACCCGGAAGCGAAGATTTATTTCAATAATTCTATCGCCAAAAAAGCGGAAAATCCTCTAACCATTGCTGTGGTGGTGCCGATTTCTGCCAGTGAGAATGCGGCAAAAGAAGTGCTGCGCGGCGTGGCACTTTATCAAGATGAATTTAACGATAACCCGACGATTCCGGGGCGGTTTTTAGAAGTAGCGATTGTCAATGAAGCCGAACCGGCAAATGGTCCTTCATTGGCGCAGGATTTGATTCAGGCGGGCAATGTTTTAGGCGCGATCGGGCATGGGGTGGATGCGGCAAGTCGCGAGGCGATCGCCGAATACGAAGAGGCACAAATGGCGGTTCTTTCTCCGATTAGCACTCGCATCTCTACCGATAGCACCGGTCAATCTATTTTACAAACCCTCTCTTTAGGGGAAAATGCCGACGAGGTACTCGATCGCTACCTCGAAAGCGTGGGGCAAACCTTAGTGTCCCATGCAGCAGCAAATTACTCTCCGGCATCGGCAGTTATTTTTTATAACACAGATAGTCCGTACAGTCAAGCCTTGAAAGATAAAATTTCTGCTGCATTGGCAGACAATAATGGGGAATTGGTAAACGCGGTGGAGGTTACTGCGCCGGGGTTTAATCCGGCGGAAGCATTGCAAAGTGCCCGGGAAGAAGGGGCAACCATTGGGTTTTTGGCATTGAGTAAAAATAAGGTAGACACGGCGATCGCGATCGCGCAAGTGAATGCCAACCAACCGCAACCGTTAGCCCTGATGGGAGGGGATGAATTGTATAATCCCACCCTATTGAAAGAAGGAGATGCAGCGATCGATGGCTTGATTTTAGCCGTTCCCTGGCGCTGGCAGCAAGGCGATCGCTTCGCCTCCCAAGCAGCTAAAATCTGGCGGGGAAGAGTCAGTTGGCGTACCGCCACCGCCTACGATACCACCCAAGCTTTAGCCAATGCGTTAACCCAAAACCCCACCCGCGCCGCAGCGGCTCAATTACTCCAGCAAGGCATTCCCATTTCCGGCACCGCCACCGATTTTAACCTGTTCGATCGCATTCCCCTGGTGAAAGCCGTCCCCGGTACCAATGCCGGCTATCGCTATCAATTTGAACCACTTTAATTGCCGGGTTTGTTAATCGTTTATACTGAGTTTTTACTCGTTTCCAGCTCATGCTGGAAACGTGGAATCCCGAGCTACTGCCTCCCTGTAGAGAGGCGATTAATCGCCTCTCTACTGTGCCACATAATTTACACCCTTGCTTGCAATATTTTTTTAAAATAGCAGGTTTCGTTCTTGATGGAGTACGCAGCATAAATCTGTTGTAATTCTCGCGCAGGCGGTAATTACCAAAATTAGTATCTCACAATAAATCATAATCGCTATAAATGCAAAAAAAAGACACAAATAAAATTTGTGTCTTTTTGGAGTAAATAATTAACCCGAAAAAAGCATAGCGTTTTAGTTAGTTTCCGGAGCAATATCAGCGGCACGTGCCGCGTCAACCAATTCGGAGAGAATCTGTCGAATCGCCACCAATTCTGTGGGCGGATTATTCAAAAATTCCGCACCACTGGCTTTAATTAAAGCATTGTATGCAGCAACAGCGGCTTGCAGTTTTTTCGGGTTGACTTTTCCTCCCTCCAACAGACCCAATAATTGTTGGGCTAATTGCAGGGCGAGGGCTTCTTGCGGTGCGCCTGGAGCAAACACCAAACCGGCAACCAATGGATTTAACAAGGGGTCTCCAAACAGAGCTTTGGCTGAAGGATCGCCGGTGAGAATATTTAACAAAGTTTGCTGAATTGACTCGGGAACTTCTCCCCCGCCCACAGCTACAGTATCTCCGTCTCCAGTAGAGAGATTGCCCGTATCTAGCTCCGTTACAATGGTCTCCGCAGTGTCATCCACGGCACTCTCGCCTTCTGGGGTAAATGTCACCTCTACGTCGGGTGCATCCACCGGCACATTAACCGGGGTTTCTGCTTCGGGTTGCTCTTCCCCTCCCGGCGTTTCTTCTACGGTTTCCGCAGGGATTTCCACTTGGATTTCTGGGAGGTCTTCTGTCAGATTTGGTTCGCTTTCTTGAGTGGCTTCTGGAGAATTTTCGGGTAAAGCATCTATCTCGTTGAAGTCTGATGGAAACTCAAAGTCCACTTCGGATTGTGGTTCTTCTGCTGTTTCTGATTCTATTTCTGGTATGTCTTCCACTTCTGCCCCCGGTTCGGATTCCGGTTCGGATTCTTCTGGTTCGGAATCCGGTTCCGATCCGAGGTCTACTATGTTTTCTGGTTCTTCTTCGGGTTCTTCTTCGGGTTCTTCCTCGGGTTCTTCCTCGGGTTCTTCCGAGGTTTCTTCATCATCCGTCTCCGTCGGGTCGTTGTTAATGATATCCGAGAGATTATTCAGGTCGGACTGGTTAGAGGTTTGAGCTTGAGCCGGGGATGGAGGAACTGCAAGACCCAGGATGACCCAAACACCCAAAGCCAATAGATAATTGAGATAAAATGGAAGCGGTTTCATTGTCATAATTTCTAGGCTGTTTTGCGGGTTAAAAACCTGGGAAGAAGTAACTATAACCAACACTTAAGCGGAACCGAGTTCCATCTCCAGCGTTGCCAGTGATATCGTCTAAACTGGGTGTGACGACGAGGGGAATATTGCGGAACGGAACTACAGACACTCCCAGGCTTAAATCTTGACCGGTCCAGTTCGCGATCGCCGATACGGGTCTTGCCACGCGCACCGCCACACTGCCAAACACATTGACCGTGTTATTATCCTCGTTAAAGTCATCTTCGGTGCGAAAGCGCCCGTTGCCCACACCGAGAGACAGGGTGAGACGACTGAAGGGATCGGCGGTGCTTTCTTGCAGGCGAAATACTTTAGTCACCACGCCATAAGCACTGGTTCCCACATCAGTAAATCCCCAGACGATCGCATTTTCTATTCCCCCGGCGATCGCCACATCGTTCGGCAGCACCCGCGACACTTTAAAACTAATCGCACCGCGATTGAAAAACCCATCATCTCCACTGCGATTGTCGAGCAAATCGAGTACGGTAAAACTCGTTTGCAAGCCTACAGTTTTGCGCGGATCTCCCACTCCAAAGCCGGCAGAAATCGCCCCATCGGAACTGTCAGTAAAGCGGGTTCTTTCTTGAAATCCAGCGCCCACAAATGCTTGACCCCAGCGAGGACCAAACGCCGTGGGAGTGAGGAGACTCGATCCCGGTGCCACACTGGGCACACCTCTCCCCCGTTGGACTTGAATCGGATTTTCAATCACTGGCGGTACGGGGAGCAGCCACTGTTCTTGCAATTCTTCCAGTTCTGTGGTACCTGGGGCAGTGGGTTCCGGGATTGGCGGTTCCGGGGGAGTGACCTGTGCGATCGCCGGTTCGCGATCGGCGATCGACGAGTCGCTATATTCTCTCGATTCCCCCACCGACGGAAATGACTGGGGCGCGCTCTGGCGCTTCGCCACCTCTGGTTCTGTAGAACCCGGTTGCGGTCTCGACAACATCGCCTCAAACTCCTCGATGTTTCTCTGTGGGGGTGAGGAAACGAAGGTTTCCGGGGGCAAGGCTTGCACTTGTGCGAAATCGTCGGGGCGGAGCCATTGCGGGTTGTTTTCCTCTCCTAACGGACCCGCAAGGCTGGCTGTATTATAAAGCACTCCCATTCCCAACATGGAACTAATGATTAAAAGCTGTCCCTGTTGTAGAATATTCCCTCGGCGCGAATCATTATCTTGCTTTTCTCCCATAGGACTTACCCAATGAGCGATTAACCTCTGTAACTGTCGGGTTCGGTGGGCGGTGCCCACCCTACAAATTCTGGGGAAATTGTTGGTTTTTTTCATCGCTCCATCCCTCGCAACTCTGAATCAGAATCATCCAGTTGTTGGACTTGCTCTAGAAGTTGTAGAACTTCTTGGGTTTCAAAGTCGTTCGGATTGAGTTCTAAAGCCCGTTCGAATGCAGCTTGTGCTTCTTCGTAGCGATTTTCTACCACTAACGCCAGTCCCCTTGCGGCCCAAGCTAATGCATCGTCCGGATTACTTTCAATTGCGCGATCGAAGGTCGCGATCGCGGCTTCCCGGTTGGTCAAGCCAAACCAGGCAAATCCCCGGCGATGCAAACCATGCGGATCCCTGGCATCAATGGATAGCGCCTCGTCCAATGCTTGCGGCGATTGTTGCGTGTCTTGCAGGATTTTGGCCAAGACTTCCCCGCGTCGGAAAACCGCGAAATACAAATTGGGCTGCAGTTCAACCGCTTTTTCATAGGCAATCAGCGATTCGTTAAACTGTCCCAGTTTTGCCAGGACATCGCCTTTGTGAAGCCATGCATACACATACTCATCATTAATCGCCAGGGATTTTTCAAAGGACTTCAGCGCTTCTTCTTTTGCCCCTAATTCTAATTGCGCCATTCCCAGCAAATCCCAAGCAGCAAAGTCATCTTCTTGAATTTTCGTCACCTGCATTAAGGCGTCCCGGGCGGCTTCGTAGCGTTGCAAATTCGAGAGCAACAAGCCTTTATAGCGCCAGAGAGTCGCATATAATTCGAGTTCGGCTTCTAGTTCGAGTTTTTGACGTTCATTGTTGCTCTCAATGGCTTTTTCATACTCTGCAGTTAGCCGTTCGTAGTCGAGCAATTCGATGGCGCGATCGTAGGAACTGAGTGCGGCTTCCTCTTCTCCCATATCCGAAAGAGCGTTGCCCCGGGCGTACCAGGCTTGGTAAAATTCCGGGTCTATTTTTAAGGCTTCCTCGTATCCGGCAACCGCTTTTTTCCTCAGAGCAATGGTTCTCGAATCCTCTGGATTGGCATCGGCATATACCCGGGAAATTCGCCACAATTCATTGCCATAATTCACCCAGGCTCGTTTATCTTCAGCCGCTTCTCCTTTGGGGCGATCGGGCTGCAAATATTCCAGAGAATCCAGCATTTCTGTTCGGCTTAAATTGACTGGCGGTGTGTTGGCGATGGCTAAGGTTTCTGGTAAATTCCCTTCCTCCTTGGCTAGGTTCAAAAACGTTTGGATGGGAATCCCCAAACTGTAGCCCAACCGCACGCGAAAATTATTCGTTCCCGCTTCGGTTTCGGAAATTCTTTCCCCTTCGGACTGTCCGTGAATGCCAATCACGTTGCCATTCAGATCTAAAACCGGGCCGCCGCTCATCCCCGGATAGGTAATGCTGGTGTAAAGCATTTCGTACCCTTCTGCCAAGGTTTTTTTGGCAAATGCCGAGGCAAATTCCTCTGCCACTCTCAGTCCGGGATTAAACAACCGTCGCGCTTCTTCCCAACCTGCCGGCCATCCGGAAACAAAAATCAGTGACGACCTTCCCGCACCTTCCGTTCTCAGGTCGTAATCTCCCAAAGTCGCTACGCGATACTGTTCGGAACTGGTAAATTGTAACAGGGCTAAGTCTACTCCCGGGAGTTTCTCAATTGTATTCAAATCGAGTTTGTATTCCCGGTCATTATGGGTAATAATTCCATACTCTAAATCGCCGCGAGATACTCCTGCTTTTACCACATGGTACGCAGTCAGCACGGTGTAATTATTCCCCTCTTGGGCAATAATTACTCCCGATCCGGAGTTAGATGGCGAGTCTTTCCGTTCGATTAATACCGTAATTTCTTGCGAAAGCTGGTTGAGTTCTTCTACCGTTAATGCAGTGGCAATTTGAGGCTGAACGATGACCAGTGCGGCAGTTGCGCCCAAAATTGCCCCAGGAAGTCTAGGGGAAAATTTCATAATCACTCCTGAAACTGTGGTGAATATGTACTTGGATTGAGTCGGGGGAATGAGTTCTATTGAATCTGGGAAAACCCAGATTGCAACTCGGATTAATCCGCAGGGGCGGGTTCAAAGTCACGGTTTGCCCCTAGGCAATCGGTTTGATAAACCCGCCCCTCGGGGATAGAAAGTGGAACCGCTGCGGTACTCGCCAGAGTTCACCCGAGGGGGTCAGTCAATCGATATTATCCCTCCCCTCTCGGCGTGCAATTACCAGAGTGGTTCCGGCGTTTGGTTCGTTTCTCGGGGAGCGATATTCGACTCCCTCGGCCCTCCGTTTTCCGGTGCGATCGATGACCCGTTGCTTTCGGGCATTGAATTAAAGCGATCTGCCTCGTTAACGGGCATAATCCAAAATCCGTCAACGCTCGAAACCATCGGCTCGCCGTTTTGGGGCACGGCGGGAATGGGGGATGCGGGACTTTGCGGTTCCTGGAATAATCCCTGCCTCGGCACTTGCACCGCCGGTGAGATTGACGGGTCTTGAATGTCGCCGATCGCTGGACTTTGCCCCTGGGGAATCGGGGTTTGTGCCACCTCGGGCAACCGCACCGGCGAATCCACCCTCGGAAGAGACAGGTTTTGTGCTAGTTGCACTAAGGTCTCGATGGGAATCGCCCAACTCGATCTCGTCATTATCTCTCTCATCCCTTGGCAAGGTCGCGACCCATCCTCAAACACGTAGGGATCGCCCCACAAGGGATAGGCGTGCATTCCATTAATGCCGACCACTTGCCCCTGACGATTCAGCACCGGACCCCCACTCATCCCCTTTTCAATCGGGTTGGTATAGCCTAGCTGATAGCCTCTCGGTAAGGCTTTGTCTGGCAACAGGGACACCTCACCAGTCTTGAACGCAAATCCGCGCCCGTGAGAGGCACTCCCGCCAAAGGGAAATCCCGCCGCAAACACCGGTTCTCCCACGGTCAAATTCGCGATCGCGCCGAAGGATGCCAGGGTGTAGTTTTCGGCACTGGAAAATTGCAAGAGCGCTAAATCTTTGCCGTTAAAGGATACTGACTTCAACACTTCGGCAGGATAACTCCGACCATCGGCGGTTTCAATCCGATAGGGCGGTCCGAGGGTCAGCACGTGCTCGTTGGTGACCACCGTATAGAGCGATCCTTGACGCTGAATCAGAATCCCAGAACCGTTGGTGTTATTGGAGTAGACTTTGACGGTAATCGATTCGGCTAATTGATAAAGGCGATCGAGTTCTCCGGTGCTTTCTCCCGCAGGTTCTCCCTGGGGCACGCCTTCGGGTAAAACGGGTGCAGAAATACACTCCTCAACTGCCTTTCCGGGTAAAGCTACAAATAAGCTACCCAGAACGACAACCAAGGTTCTCGCTCTAAAATGCATATTTTTCATGTTAGGTGAACTCATAGGGGCAATGACGCGATCGCCCCTATGCTGGACAACCCCTCTTTACCAGAGCGGTCCGCCGCCACCCGCAGGTGCGGGAGAGGTGGGTTCGCTGACGCTTGGCGCAGAAGGTTGCGGTTGAGCCGCTGGGGTACTACTTCCATTCGCCCCATCGATTTGAGTGGCATCCACCGTTTGCGCTGAGTCTAGCACCGCATTCACGTCGATATAGGTCGAAGCTTCCGATTCGTAAAGCGGGGGAGCTGCCGCACCCATCATCTGGATGTTAAAGATCGACTGCAACGTGCGGCTGGCATCGCTTCCCGGCTTCAGGGTGAATAACACGCTGCTGCAAGGACCCCCGTTGGCACTGGAGGTGCAAATCACCGGTTGCCCGTTGCGATACCCGCTGGTGACAAACTTCAGCGTCCCGTTGTTATAGGCGGTTTGGAATCGACCGGACACTTCCATACAGCGCCGCATTGGCGTGTAACCCGACCCTGAAAAACGTTCGGAGACCCAGTTGACGATCGGGACGATCCCCCGGGGTGTGCGCGCGTAGGTGACTGGGGTTCCCGCATTGGGTCCGTTCAGCCACACCCCACAGTTGAAAGAGGTGCTTCCCGCTTCACTGGGTTTTTGCATCGTGGCAGTGGCTCCCAACGCCAAGGCTGCCGTTAGCAGAGATGTAATGACAAATTTAGGTTTCATCATGTACTATGGAATAAGGAACAGTTGTTGTGAAGTTGAGCCTCAATCTCTTCTTCACAGCCAGGAAAATTTTCCTAGCTTTTTCGAGTTAGACTCGAAAAAGCTAGGAAAAAATTTTTTTTACAAAACTTTATGTATAAATTTTCCGCATTTTTTTATGGATCCCGTCTGGAGCCAGCAACCTAACCCTTGAAAAATCGGGGTTTTTGCCTCCTTCACGCCCGTTAATTCCATCGCCAAACAATTAGCGATCGCAACTCGCCCTGGGGAAATTTCCTGACGGGGATGCAGTGGATCCTATGGTGCGTCGATCGCCGGTTGGAGGGAACATATCCACCGGCGATCTCGCAGGCGATCGAGTAAGCAACCGATAGCTTAACATCGGATATTTTTTTATTGTCAAAATAAAATAAAACTTGACTCCTATAAAGCAACAAAGTAGCCGACTATACGGTTCTCGGTAAAGGAGCCAAGGGCAAGTGCGGTGGATTTCAGATTGGGGATTGACCCATACCCCAATCACCCGAAACAGGAGACAGGGTTCTGTAGGGGAAAGGGGAGTTGACAGTAAACAGCGCTTCCCCTGGGCGCAAGGGGATACTTTTTAACTGAATACTCCTTGGCATTCCGCCAATTTATCCAGCCGCTTGAATGGGATTTTTTGAGAGAACAATTACCCCATCGCACCGGAATATAAACTCTCCGATTCAGCGAAACAGAGATGTTCTTTCTCCGCGATCGCCGCCACATCGAAATGGTTATCGGCGAGAAGCAAGTCGATTAATTATGCAGAAACAGTACAGACCCGATTAATCTCCTTTCTCCGGGAAAGCGGTGGTTTGGGGAGGAGACTTTTTCTGGCTCGTGGGAAGCAGAGAAAACCCACGAACAGGCGCAGGAAAGAGATACTCTTTTTTTAGGCCGATCGCACAGAATCGCGCGCGCCAAATGTGTGGCGCAGAAGAGACTGCGTGCTGACAGTTGCCGCCCGGATTATACCCGCCTGCGGCAAAGCGATCGCCCATTGTTTCTGCTTCCCTAGCCTTACAATTGTAGAACTTCCTTACTCGAGTCTCGTTCTGTAGCGTCCGTGGATAAAACTCTATACAATTGTCGCCTTTCCATGCCGAGGGGCGAAGGATTCCCGAAGAAGCTTTTTCCTGGCCTTAATAATTTTTAAAATTCTCGCCATAAGTCACTTCTCCAGAGTATGATAAAGTGATTTAAGACATTAATAAACGGAGAGAAAAAGGATGCCAGATTGGATGGAAGTGCAATCTAAACCAGAGGATATGAGGTAAACAATGAAGGGGACAGAAGCGGCTTGCCCCGATTTGGGGAGGGAGGCGATCGCGGATGAATTGAGCCACCGCTTGCCCCCGGGAGTCCTCGGACTGGAAGCGAGCCAAACCCGCCTGGGCGTTCCGATGGCAAAAGCGGTATAAATCGCAACCGCTACCATTTTGTAGGGAATCGGAAAGCAGCAATGAGGCGCAGGTTGGTCGGGCTTTTGTGTCAGCCTAGAAGTGAAACAACCGAGGCGATCGCGCAGCTTTCACCCGCTCATCAAAACAACTTCTCATGGAACAATATGGTTCAGTACACTATCGCTCAAGCTCCAGAAGTCATCTTAACAGTTTCCGGGAGAGATTCCGCCAAAGCTCGTGAGAAAGCGATGGACCAACTCATCGAACTCATGGACGAGGGGAAACTTCCCATCACACTCTCAGAAGGATTTAGTCCCGATCGGTTTATTGAAGTGAAAGAACCCGAATTAAAGGAAGTCAGCGAAGACAAACTCATTGAGGCAGTTCAAGTCCTCAGCAGTTTAGTAACCCTAAAAGAAAAAGTCGATCGCTCGCGCACCGAAGCGCTCAACGTGCGCGAAAAAATTGACATTCTCTTTCAGGACCGACCCATCAGCGAAGAGGAAATTGCCACCCTCAAAGATGGGTTTAAAGTGCTCAAAACCTTTGCCCAAGCCAGTCAGCGCTATCAAGCCGCCAAAGCACAAGCTGAAGAGGCGCGTGCAGTGCTCGACATCGCCCTAAAATCCCCAGAATCAGAATAGCCAAAAGGCGGCGATCGCAACTATCCGCGATCGCCGAGTCCATCATCAAGACTCCCCCCACCGTAGAGAAAATGTGCGACGTGACGTACTCCCGACGCCGACCGCTTAGGCGGTACGGCGCGGGCTTCTGGGCCGAGACCTTTGAGATCTGGGTT
>NZ_JAYFEQ010000707.1:0-208 GCF_055795085.1 Phormidium sp. CCY1219
GTGGCGATGTTAAAACAGTTCGCGGACTCCAAAAGATTTTGCTGAAAAGTTGGTCAGCCAAAGTGTTAGCGGTACGAAGGGTCACGCAGGATAATCAAGGCAAAAAGACGGCGGGAGTGGATGGGGTTAATTCCTTGTCCCCAAAAGCACGTATGAGCCTTGCAGGTCAATTGAAGCTCGATTCAAAAGCCAAACCCGCCAGACGGGT